>JAGQHH010000009.1 GCA_020431945.1 Cyanobacteria bacterium HKST-UBA02
GCCATTCCCAGTAATCGCCAGAGAGCCTATCCGGTCAGGATCGGTCTCAGCCAGTACTGGAGATGGTATCAAGAGCCGGAGGTCAAAAAACTCGAGATCCTCTTCGGAGCCGCCGAGCAGATCGAGCTTGCCGACATGAGACTGCTTCCCGGCGCCGCCCTCGTGCCTCGCCTCGACGTCTTGGACAACGAAGCGCGCCCCACTGGTGAGTTCGTGGTGAAAAACGATAAACTGACCCTATCCTGGAGCACCACGGCTATCGAAGGCAGTGCCGGCATTCTCATGGAAACGAGCCAGCCCAACTTCTTCTTCGACGCTCAAGCCAGAAAGGTCGACCTCAGGGAAACAACAGCCATACAGGAACCTGAAGGAAAGCGCTTGATGAGCACCGAAGGCGTTCCCGAAGGCTCTTACCTGCAGGTGCGAATTCATGCCCTGGATGAAAACGGCAAACCCCTGGGAGAATTCTCAGACCCGGTAACGGTCTTCATCAATCGCGGCAGACCAAGCACATATATTTTCTGAACCAGGACTTGATATCAGATTTCGAGTCAACAACCGGTCAGAATCCGGTGCCGGATAAGCGGTCTGGCCCCGGACTCCCCACAGGTCCTGGGAGCCGGCAGGACTTTGGATGGATTGAGGAGACCGCCGGGATCGAAACATTCCCGCACCATCTGCATCATGCTCATATCGCTATCATTGAAAACCAGAGGCATGTCGAGAAGCTTCTCGATCCCGATACCGTGCTCGCCTGAAAGAGTTCCCCCCAGTTCCACACAAAGTTTCAAAATAGCATGGGCGGCTTCGATCACCCTCTTCACCTCATCCTCGTTGTCTCGATGATAAAGAAGGCAGGGATGCAGATTGCCGTCCCCGGCGTGATAGACATTGGCGATCATGAGGTCATGGTGGCGGCCGATCTCGGCAATCTTCTCGATGGCTTCAGCCAGTTTCGTTGGAGGAATGACACCATCCAGCACATACCCGTTGGGAGCGATGCGCCCCAGGGCTCCGAAAGAGGTTTTACGGGCTTTCCATATACGCGCTCGATCCGTCTCGTTTTCGGCATGGATGACCTGTATGACGTCGCTCTTCTCGAGAATGCCATCGACAATCTCCCTTTGAGCCTTGATTCCGGCAAGGGGCCCATCGAGCTCGATGATCAAGAGAGCATCGGCTTCACGATTGAGACCCATGGCCAGGTAGTCTTCCACAGCGTTCAAGGTGAGCCTGTCGATCATCTCCATGGCTGCCGGGATCACACCGGCTGCCACTATATGGGATACCGCCTGACCACACTTCGAAATGGACGGGAAATAAACGAGAAGAGTCTCCACCGCCTGAGCCCGCGGTATCAGCCGCAAAACCGCCTCGGTGGCGACTCCGATAGTGCCCTCCGAGCCGACAAAGACACCAAGCAAATCGAGATCGCAAAAAGCTCTCGTCTCGCCCCCCAGCTTTACTACAGTTCCATCATGAAGAACCACAGTCGCCCCGAGAACATGGCTCGTGGTCATGCCATATTTGAGACAGTGGGGACCACCGGCGTTCTCGGCAATATTGCCGC
>JAGQHH010000113.1:0-341 GCA_020431945.1 Cyanobacteria bacterium HKST-UBA02
TCGGTGCCCGCTTCGACGACCGGGTCACAGGCAAGCTCGACGAGTTCGCGCCCCATGCCCGGGTGGTGCATCTCGACGGCGATCCCGGTGAGGTCAGTAAGCTCCGTAAAGCCGACTGCCCTGTTCCCGGCGAGATCAAGACCAGCCTCAACTTCCTCCATGTCAGGCCCGGGGATAGCGAGCCCTGGATCGCTGTTACAATGAAACGCAAAGCCGACCTCGCCTTCACCTATGATGCCCCGGGCGAATTCGTCTATGCCCCGGCATTTCTCAAAAAGCTCAGCGATGCTCGCACACCGGATACGGTGATCACCTGCGATGTCGGTCAGCACCAGATGTGG
>JAGQHH010000113.1:387-1839 GCA_020431945.1 Cyanobacteria bacterium HKST-UBA02
CGGCGGTCTCGGCACCATGGGTTTCGGTTTGCCCGCCGCAATCGGCGGCCAGTTCGCCCGACCCGATGCCACGGTCATCGCAGTGAGCGGTGACGGCTCATTCATGATGAATGTCCAGGAGCTCGCCACTCTCAAGCGTTACAACCTCCCGGTGAAAATCGTCCTTTTCGACAACAAGTCCCTGGGCATGGTGCGCCAGTGGCAGGAGCTCTTTTTCGAAGAGCGCTATAGCGAGGTCGACCTCTCGGACAACCCGGACTTCGTGTCCGTGGCCCGCGCCTTCGGCATTGAAGCCATGGCGGTGGAGAGCCGGGATCAAGTAGACGAAGCTATCGAACGAATTTATCGAAGCGATGGGCCGCTTCTGGTCCATGTACTCATCGACCCGCGAGCCAATGTCTGGCCCCTTGTCCCCCCCGGTCGAAACAACAGTCAGATGCTAGAGGAGAGCACAGCATGAGATATATCCTGGACATGAGCATACACAACCGGACCGGCGCCCTGGAGCGCATTCTCGGCCGGCTGCGCCAGCGTCAGTTCTCGATTTGCTCCCTGACCGCCGACTGCCCGGTGGCCGGCATGATGACCGCTCGCATTACGGTCGAGTCGAGCCGCGACCCCGAGCTCGCAGTCAAGCAAATGGACAAACTCATCGACGTCGAAAGAGTCGATCTCGAGCGCCTCGAAGGAGAAGAGCACGATGTCTTCCAGAGCCAAAAGACAACTGCCGAATACTGTCGCCCTGTATGACACCACCCTGCGTGACGGAGCCCAGCGCAAAGGGATCAGCTTCTCCCTGGCCGACAAGCTCAAGATCGCGGGTCTCCTCGACGAGTTCGGGGTGTCATATATAGAAGGCGGCTGGCCCGGCTCCAATCCCAAGGACCGCGAGTTCTTCGAGAGAGTCGCCGGTCTCGGTCTGAAAAATGCCCGGGTCGTCGCCTTCGGCAGCACCAGAAAGGCAGGGGGCGACTGCGCCGCCGACGCCAATCTCAAAGCCCTCATCGAAGCCGGCACACCGACCGTCGCCCTGGTGGGCAAAGCCTCCGCCCTGCACGTCGATCAGGTGCTGAGAACTTCCCGGCAAGAGAATCTCGATATGATCTACCAGAGCATCCGCTATATGAAAGATCACGGTCTCGAGACGATTTTCGACGCCGAGCACTTTTTCGACGGCTATGCCGGTGACAGGGAATTTGCCATGGCCTGCCTGCAAGCCGCTGATGACGCCGGCGCCGACTGGCTGGTGCTCTGCGACACCAATGGCGGCACCATGCCCGGCAATATCGCCAGAGTGGTGGCTGAGGTGGAGTCACGCTTCGCCAGAGGCTCAATCGGAGTGCACTGTCACAACGACAGCGAGCTCGCCGTGGCCAACAGCATCGCTGCGGTGGAAGCCGGCGCCCGCCAGGTGCAGGGAACCATAAATGGCTATGGCGAGCGCTGCGGCAA
>JAGQHH010000114.1 GCA_020431945.1 Cyanobacteria bacterium HKST-UBA02
CTCTTCGGTCTTGATTCTCAGGTGGACCAGAACCTGACCCTTGCCTTTCAAATCGATCCTGTCGACGGTGCCGACCCGGACGCCGTTGATATTGACCGGGGCGTTATTGGCCAGACCGGCGATGTCGTGAAACTGTACCGTGATGAGCTGGGGCGGATGGAGGATGGAGAAGGATTTCAGCCAGGTCCAGCCGTAGAGCAGCATGATCATGGCTACAATCACAAAGACGCCTACCCAGAGTTCGATATCATAGCTAGGCTTTTTCGAACGTGTGCCCAATACTTTCGCGCCCGTCTCGGAAGATTTTCGATCTGGTTTAACTGTAGTCACAGTACGATTTTTCCTTATTCTGGAAATTTTGTCGAATTTATCGAATTTTTAGCGAAGTCCTGACAACATCGGTCCTTCCTTCAAGCCGTGGGCGAACTGGTTCATATACTCATTATCCGACTTAATGGCGTCTTCCGGTGTTCCTTCCCAGACACTATTACCACTGTGCATCAGGAGAACCCGCCCCACGGTACGCGTCCAGGTGGAATACTGGTGGGTCACGACAATCGAGGCAGCCTCCAGCTCGTGACCCAGCTTGATCATGTAATCTTCGATGATTGTTGACATCACCGGGTCCAGACCGGTGGTGGGCTCATCGTAGAGAATAATCTTAGGATCGTTGACGATAGCCCGGGCGAAGCTGGTTCGCTTCTGCTGGCCTCCCGAGAGCTGGGTCGGGAAAGCGTCCATATAGTCGCCGAGACCCACGAGCTTGAGCTTTTCATGGATTATCTCGTCCTCGTCGGCGCGGCTCAGTTTGCGCCGACGCAGGGGGAGGGCCAGGTTGTCCCTGACCGAAAGAGAGTTGAGCAGGGCCGATCCCTGGAAGACCAGGCCGATATCCTCCGAGCGCCTGATCACTTCACCGCCGTCCGATTCCAGAAGCCCGCAAATGAGCTTGAGGATGGTGGACTTTCCACATCCTGAAGGGCCTATCAGACCCATCATCTCGCCGGTATAAACCGAGAAGGATATGCCCTTCAGGACCTCGCGGTTCCCGAAGGACTTACGAAGATCGACCAGCTCTAGCATGGGAGGCATTGCCATGGATCAAGCTCACTTTCTCTAGCGGGGTGCGTAGGTGAGGGACGTGACGATGAAATTGAATATGAAGATACAGGTCATGGTCCAGACTATGGCCCGGGTCGTGGCCAGACCGACATCCTCGGCGCCACCTCTTGTATTGAGACCGATGGCACAGGAAATGATGATCACTATGGTGGCGTTGATCTCTGATTTCAGGAAGTGCACGCCGAAGTCCCGGTCAAGAATGGTGGTCTTCACCGAATCGAGGAAAGTCGCCGGCGGGAGATTGGCGGCGCCCTGGGCGATACAGATCCCGGCCACCAGACCGATTGCCATGGCGTAGACCGAGAGCACCGGCATCATGCAGAGTCCGGCGACATAGCGAGGCACGACCAGGAATTGAATCGGGTCTATACGCATCACTTTGAGGGCGTCAATCTGCTCGGTGATCATCATAGTGGTCAGCTCGGCGGCGACGGAGGAGCCTACCCGGCCTGCAACCATGACCCCGGCGGTGATTGGTCCGATCTCCCGGATAAGGGCAAGGGATACGACACCTCCGATGGAGGTGTCCGCTCCGAAAAGAACGAGCTCCCGGGAGATCTGCAGGGACATGGCAAAGCCCACGAAAAGCGCTGTGATAGCCACTACCACAAAGCTTTTGACACCGATGATATACATCTGCCTGAAGGACTCACGCCAGTCGATCTCCAGCCGGATCATATATTTCAGTGTGTGGTACAGGGTGAGCACGACCTGACCCACCAGGCGGATGCCGACACCGAATTGTCTTTCGGCAAAGAGCACTGGTTTGGTCAGTTTTCTTGTCAGGGATTGAGTAACCATGGCGACATTGTATGGGTTTGAAAGCTTATATCCATGAGCTGAAACAAAGAATTTCTTGTCAAGTGAATGTCTGGCGGGGCTTTCTCTTGATCGAAGTGGTAATTTCCCCATCGACAGGGGGGTCGGTGCCGATTAACCTCTAGATTGTCATTGATTGACAGTCCGGCGTGGCGTTTTAGCGAGATTCTGGCGTGCGAGCATATGATGCCCATATAGAACAGTCTTTGAGAGATAGCGGTCTCGACCGTGGTTCCGGTGAGTCGCTTTCCAGGGAAGGGAATCATCTTTCTTCTCTTTCGGGAAGCAATGAAAGAAATTCGGGAAAGAGCCTGTCTTTTATGGATATGGCCTCCGGCTGGCAAAGAGATGAGCGTGGAAACGCCGTCATCATGGGTCGCGCCGGACGTCTGCTTACTCGCGATGATCAGGGTCGCACCGTGGATTATTCGTCCCATCTGGAGAACAAGCGGATGGCGTCACGGGATCAGATGGCCTTCACTTCGGTACTTTTCTGCTCCCCCCTGATGCTTTTCGGGATGGGAGCCACCTTCGCTTTCATGGATCATTTTCATGCTAAGAATCGCGAAAATGACTATCAAGATCTGAAAGAAAAGCTGGGCGGTCCGAAGGCCGGTGCATCACAGTCTGGCTGTGACAGCCGATTGATGGCCCGGGCATTTCTTCTGGCCAGCGATCGCAGACAGCTTTCTCTGCAAGAGCAGTTCAATCATTCGGCAATGCAGAACGCGCGACTGGAGCAGGAGATCAAAGACAGGCGCAAAAGACGAATTAGCGATCAGGCTCAGGCACAGCCACTTTCTCGACCGACAGGTGACCGGAGCATGGCGTCCCGCCGCAAGCTCGTCAAAATGAAGGAGCGGCTCGAAGAGCAACTCGAGAGAATGAGAGGACATGCCAGCCTGGAAGACGTAGCCAAGATCGAAAGCCAGCTGGAGCGTCTCGATCGGTCTATGAAGCGACTGTCGGCTCTCGGTCTGTAGTGTCATATCTAATGGCGTCGTAAGAGATTTATTTAGCTTTTTCCGGAATGCTTTCTGCTCTGATCCCGGCTTTGTTCCGGTGACTGGCCTGGTTCGGGCTCTTCTTTTCGCTGAGGATTGCGCTCAACTCGGCCTGCTGTTCCGGTGTCAGAACATCGATGATTGCCTGCCAGGTCCTCTTTTTTTCCTGTGCTATCTGCAGCCGCAGTGATTCAAACCTGTTGGCCACCTTCTTTCTGGCTTGGGCTTTCTCTGGCTTTTCCGGCTCGATATCGACTTTTGCCAGACCAGCCATAATTGCCGAGCCGATCTCGGCGCCTTCTTGTTGTGGCGGTTTGGCGAGGTCACTCTTGATCTTTGAAAGCTCGTCCTTGAGCGGTTTTGTTTGCTCCTTGAATTTGTTCTTGAGCTTGTAGATCCTGGTGTGTTGTTCCTGGCTGATATCAGGGAGGTCGAAGACTGTTTTGATCGGGTGGTTCTTCGCAAGTGAAACAAGATCCTGCCCGCCGAAGGCCGGCGACGCTGAGATCAGTATTGCCAATGCGAGTGCTAAAGATGGTCTTTGCACGGATAGTTCCAGGCTGACATTATTAACTTGCCCGAACTGGCTTCAGGGCAAACGCGCTTTCATACAAGCGTTGGCTCGGACTGTAGTGTCGTATATAATGGCAGCATGAATATCTTTTCCATGTTTAGCAGGCGGGTGGTCTGGTCCGGATGGCAGCTAGCGGTGTTCAAGTGGAGCACCACCAGTTTCGCTCTGCTCATCGGCTGCTACTTTGCCGATATCGTCCGTTCTCTGACCTGGTTCCTGGTGCTCGTAGCCCTGGTCACCACTCCTCTGGTTCTGAAGTGGTGGTTTTCCCGGGACTACGATGTCGATCTCTGAGCTTCCGTGGACTGTTTTTAAGTACTAGAAGATATAAGAGAAACTCGCGCTAAAGAAATCCGTAGACCGCCGGCATGACATGCGTAAGCATGCCAGCCGGACGGCCACGGATTCAGGCAGCTTGCCTTGCTTACCTGGACGCGACTTCGCCAACCTTCGCTTCGGAGATCACTCCGAAGCCGGTCATGACGTTGTAGTCCGCTCCGGGATCGGCGGGGTACGGCGCACTCGAGTCGCCCCGGGTGATCTTGTCCACGATCTTCGGGCCGTTGGCGTAGCCGAAGGCTGTGAAAGAGGTGATGCCGTACTTAGTCTTCAGGAACGCCATCTTGGCGCCCTGGAGAGGAGCACTGTGGGAAGTGCCTCCGACCTGTCCACGCCGCTTGTTCCAGAGGACCACCGGTCCGCTGGCGGGCTGCGCGATGTCGGAGAAGACCGAGGCGCTGTGGCCAGGCTTGCCGGTCTCCGCGGAAACCGGCAGGTTCAAGCCCTGCTCGAGCTCGGTGGGCGGAAAGACCGCCGAGATGCCGTAGCCGGTCTCGCTGTCGGAGGAGTCGTTCCAGGGAACGATCTCGCTGATGGTTTCACCGTCCTCGGTGAGGATGCCGATGCCGGCAGCTCCCATGATCACGGCCCGTCCCTTGCCTACGCAGGAGGGGGCATCCGGGGTATAGTTCCGGGTGCTGTCCTTCGGACCGGTATCACCGGTGGCGGCGACGATGTCGATGCCGGCGAGCTGCGCCGAGGCGGCGATGCGCGCCCAGCGCTCCAGGGACTGCTGGGTGTTGCCGGATTCGGCCATGCCCCAGCTGATGGACAGAACGGACAGTTTGACGGTCCGCTTGCCGAGCTTGATGCCCGGATGCGCGATGGCCGCTTCCGCCGCTCCCGCGAAAGCGTCGTCGCTGTTTTCCGCCTGGAACTGCAGGACAGCGCCGGACGGATTGACCAGGGCCTGGGCGAAGAGGTCCAGAGCGTTCTCGACCGTTGCATCGTCGCGGTAGCTGCCGTTCTCGACGCCATCGGTGGAGATGCGCTTCACTTCGGGCGTCTCGATGCCGGCTTCCTTGCAGAGCGTCTCCAGGTCTTTGACGATCTTGAGCAGATCGCCGCCGAGAGACAGGAAACCTGTGACACGCACGAGTTTGTCCATCTCGGTCAGATTCCAGCCCTGCAGGGCTGCCAGACCGCGGGAGGTGAGTCCCGAAGGGGCTCCCTTGCGGGCTGCCTGGAATCCGGGTTTGGGCTCGTGCCACTGGTAATTGGTGTGGGCGACATCGCGGTCGTCGAGACCGAAGACGCCCTGGATCGGCAGACCCGACAGAACGTTGATGGACCCTTCACGACCGGTGAAGGGATTGCCCTTCATGTCGTTATAGAGATGCAGCTCGACACCCGGCAGGAAGCGCTGGAAGCGAGCATAGGTGCCGGTGACCCGGATCATGCCGTGGCTGCGGGCGGAAGCGTCGCGTTTGTGCACTTTCAGTCCGTGCTTGCGAGCTTCGGCCATCACCTTGCGGATGTCTTGCGGCCTGGCACCGAGGACGGCTTCACGCTCTTTGAGAGAGAGTGGAGGCCGCTTGCCGCTTTGAACCGCGGCGATGAGCTCCTGGATCTCGGTGTCGCTTGCCCGGCTGGGGAGCATCAGCGAGATGGTGAGCTGCTTGTTGCCGCTCAGCTCCCGGATTTTCTTGCCGGAAGGAGCGGTCTTGTGGCTTTGATTGAGACAAATGTGGCTCATAGCTAGACTCCTATCTAAGTAAAAGCCGGACGAGGCGCAGCCTCAGCCGGTCGACAGATCTCATCCGGACGCAGTGAGAAGTCGGCTTGCAACGAAGCAGAGCGACTGCTCGATTCAGTGTTCGAAGTCGGCTTTGAAAGCTGGTTTCGGGTTGCTACATACTCAGAAGAGAAATTCGAAAGATAATTCGATGCTAGGGTCAAGAGCCTCTAAAGGAAATAAGCACGGGGATCACAGTGATTAATTCTGAGCTGAATTGTGATCAAGAAAATCCTCGAAACCCTTATGAGCAGGTGATTTAATGATCGGGATGCGATTGCGCTAGCTAGCAGTATTTGTGTTGTACTACAAAAGACAGTAAAATTCCGGAAATGCTTAACGAACGAGTCGCTTCTTGCAGATTCGTTCGTTAATCTAGAGGTGATTATTGATAGATGGCGGTGTGTGCCATCTCGGCCAGTTCCCTGACATGAAGAGCGGTGCTTTCGTCGGGGCTTCCGCTGGATAGCCCGTGCAGGCGCTCGACGATGGCGTCGAGGAGGCGCGTTCCGGAAGCAGTCTTCCCTCCGAGCCTGGTCTGAACCTTGTTGCGAAGGGCTTCCGAGCTGGCGAGCTCGCCTTGCACGTAGGTGCTGTAGGAAGGAATTCGGCTCAGGATCTCGGGCAGAGCTTCCCGAGCACGCTCCATCTTCCGGGCGCTGCTCTTCGCGTCGGTGAGAACGCGGGCATAGTAGCTGGCCGGCATGATCTGATTGTAGTAGTCCACCAGAATGCCACCAGGACTCATGATCGCGTCCAGCTCGACATGTTCGTATAAACTGCTGGAAGTGTTCATAACAATCCTCCATTCACGAGGAGTCAATTATTAAGAAGCTATCTGTTCGATCAGCATGTGGAGCTCTTTTTCGCTCTGCTGACCGATGAGGAGTCCTCCCAGGTTGCGAGCCTGGTCGATAGCAATAAAGGCCGGTACCGCTTTGATGCCGGCAGCCTCAGCCAGATCCGGCTCGTCGTCTATGTCGACAGGCAGGATCATCACTTTTGTCTTCAGCTCATCGGCGAGCTTCCGGACAATCGGCTTCATCTCGGTGCAGTGACTGCACCAGCCAGCCGAGAACGAGATGAGTATCGGTAATGAGTTTTTCCCGAAGCGTTTCTCCGCTGCAGGATAAATCGATCTTTTCGGTCTGAGCATAGTCTCTCCTTCTTTGTCGTACGTCGATTCAGTCCCAGGAGCCGTTGACGAGAACGCCGGAGAGCAAGTCTTTCCCCCGGAACGACAGTCTGATGGATTCGCCGTAGCTGGTATTGATGTCGAGGCATCCGCAGGGCGTAGACTCGACGGATTTGAGCGTAATACAGTTGCACTCTTCCGACTGCCTTTCGAGGCATCCGTCCGAGCTGAATCGACAGAGCCCTTCCCTGGGCTTGACGGTTACTTGCAGTGATCCCGAATGGATCTCCTCAATTTTTATTCGGCATGTAGAAACGAAGAAGTCCATGGTGCCCTCCCCTTCGATGGCTTTGAAAATAGAAAGACGGCTCCGGAGCGCGCACGCTCTTTGCTCCAGGTCGTAGGTTTGCTGATTGAGGCTCTGGTGGTGAGGTATTCGGGTTCCGAACCAGGGTTGTCAACAGGTAGGTAAAACCTAGCAAAAGGACAGCCAGTCGACAATGGTAATTCCTCATCTGATAAGGGTTTGAGGTGGCGTCAGGGTGGCGCTGCAGGGCTCGCACTATTAGCGCGAGCCCCGTAACAATCAAGTGTTAGCAGCCGAAGCCGGTTGGTCCTATCGGCTCGAAGACCGGGATGGAAACTCGCTCCACTTCGTAGGTGAGCTCGACCTGGACCAGATTGGCCCCGAGTCTGCAGCTCAGCTCGCCACCGCAGGTGAAACGAATGTGGTTGAGAACGAGCTTGGCGCCATAGACTTCATCCATGGATTCGCTTCTGGCGATGTGCTCGTATGTATAGCCCAGGTTCTCGATCTTCTGGGAGATCGTGTTTACCGGTTCCGGGATGACGAGATCGGGATCGAAGCCGGCTTCCCTGGCTTGATGCTTGAGGGTGTCCTCGAAATAGCAGATCTTGTTGGGACCTGATTGATTGCCATCCAGCCTGGTCATTTCAATCCTCACCAGCTGGTCGGTGTTCAGGCGAAGGCTTACTGTGTCGGCGGCCAGTTTTTCGACAATCAGTCTGCCACCACCGGCGATAATCATTTCTTCTACCAGGACCTGGAATTTCGGGTCCATTGCTTTGGATTTATTGTCGATCATTGAAAGTCTCCTTTCATTCGAGTTATTGGTTGTTGGCTTGGCTCATCTGGATAAGCGATAAGCAGAAGCGAAGAGGGCCACTGCCACGCTACCGTAGAGCAACGGGATGTTTGCGGTTTTGTATCCGCAAATCAGTGCGATGATTGCTGCGCCGAGGACGATTGTGTTGCCGAGGCAAATTCGGCGTTTGATCGCCACTCTCAGATCCGCCGTGGCGAATCGCACGGCGTGCCCTGCAAATGCTGCCAGGTACAGACCGTAGATCAAGAACAGTGTTTTGATCATCATGTAACCCCTTGTTCGAGTTTGTGTCTAGACGAGGGACCTGGTTTCTGTATTCGATTCGGGTATAAGTTGTTGTGTGCTTATCAGCCTCGTCTAAGAAATGGAGCAGGGAATAAGATCAACCTATATTCGGTGCTCTGCTGAAGAAAGATATGTGCGGACTTCTTTTCGTTTCTGATGAAGGATCGGGTTGAGCTAGTATGGCGCGGCGGATCTGAGAGAATTCGCGCTAGCTTTCCGAAACCACCTCAAGACTCTCGGAAAATCGAAGAGCCGACTGCTCCAGCTCCTCCTCGGACAGGTGACCGAAGGCGACGAGGAACTCGGAGGCGTCCTCTCTGGATTCGTCGCGATGCAGATAAAAGCTCTTCGTGCTGCACATGGGAAGCCCGGCTTGCTTAGCCAGGTCGAGTAGCTCTTCCTCGCTGTGGTCGACTTGCAATTTGACAGGCAGGCAGGTTCCCGTCCGGGGTTCGGCGATGGTTATCCGATCGCCCAGGCTTCTCTTCAGTCCCGCAATCAGCGCTCGCCGGCGTTTGGCATAAACTTGCCTGGTTTTCTGGATGTGCCGCTCATAGAGCCCGCTTTCAATGAGATCGGCAAGCACATACTGCTCGATAATCGAGAAAGTCCTCTGGGAGAGAATCTTCGCTCGCCGGTAAACAGGTACCAGCCACTTCGGAATGACCAGGTAATGAAGCGAGGTAAGGGGAAACAGCGTATTGGTGAAGCTTCCGAAAGTAATCACCAGGTCGTCCCTGTCCAGTTCCTTGAGCGCCGCTACCGGCTTGCCGAAATAACGATATTCATGGCCGTGATCGTCTTCGATAATCACTGTGTCGGTTTTGCGGGCCCAGTCGAGAAGGGACTCTCGGCGTGCCTGGCTGAGACAGGCGCCGGATGGCGAATGGTGGACCGGAGAGACGAACACCAGGCGAAAACTGCTCTGGCTATCGATGAGCTCGTCGACGATGATGCCTTCCTGGTCGACCGGGACGGGATGGAGTCTGGCTTTCTGAGCCAGGAAGGCCTGCCGGGCATCGCAATAGCCCGAGCTCTCGAGAGCGACTGTGCTTTCGCTCTCTACCAGGATCCTGGCAGTGACGTTGAGGGTATGCTGGGCGGTGGTGAAGAGCACGACCTGATCGGGATGGCAGGCAATCGCCCGGGATCGCTTGAGATAGCCGGCAAGAGCTTCCCGCAGGGGCGGATAGCCGAATGGATCCGTCTCATAGATAAGGTGGGCTGATTCCTCGGCCCTGGCATGGCGAGAATAAAGATTGCGCCAGTCTTTGAGAGGGAGAAGATCGTGAGGCACCGCCCCATAGTTGAGTTCGGGAATAACCGTCTCGTTGAATTCGGTGGGCTCGGCGCTCAATAGATAGCGTGCGAAAGTAGAGAAATGCTTGCTTCTATCCATCGCGCTCTCCGCCGGTTTCACAGGGTCGGATCGGTCCGACAGGCTGAGATGTCTGCTTACGCAGGTGCCGGTGCCATGCATCGCTTCTATATAGCCCTGGCACATCAACTCCTCGTAGCTTCGTACCACTGTCACTCGCGAGAGCTCGAGCATATTGGCCAGGGCTCGGGAAGATGGCAGGGCTTCGCCGGGGCGCAGGCGTCCCTGGACAATCGCTTCCCTCAAGGCGTCGCAGAGTTGACGGTAGAGGGGCTGCTTGGATTCGCCGGATAGTGTGATTGGCATGTCCATGATCAAGCATGACTTTAGCATGAATTGATCACAATTAAATACGATAGAAGATAGTATAATGCTTGCAAAAAGGCTCGGCGAAAACCACCAGCGAGAGCTGGTGTGCCGAGCACAAAAGTGAGTGAATTACGACCCGACAACGAGAGCTTCGATGCACCCGGTGTCGGCCAGCTTGGCGGCAATCACGCGATGGCGTCCGTCTTCGACGTTGTAACCACCACCGGCGCGCGGCCGCAGGACGACGCGAACCATACCGCGTCCGTCTTCGAAATTCTTGCGCATCTGCTCGATCTGACCGTGGTCGCGCTCCATGAGCTTGGCCCAGGTCGAGTCGGAGATGTAGATCTCGGAAAGCGGAACGAAGATGGTATCGTCGTACGCCACCTCGCGGTTGCCCTTGCGGTGACGGAACTTCTTGGAGTAGGTCTTGCCCATGGTGCCTCCTTTTCGGAGAGGCTCCAGGCGCAAGCGAAAGAAAATGCGGCACCGGAAGTGGTGCCTCGTGCTTGCTCCTTAGAGCCCCTACCTTAGGTGTGCAGTCATGGGAGACCTCCTTTGTGGTTTGGATTTCACAGGTATTCACTCCTGGGCGGTGGTGGGGCTTCAAAATTTGCCCCACCACCGCGTCTTCACTTGCTGGGCGACGTCACGCGTCTCCCGGCACGAACCTCAATACCGCCGAGGCTTTTCGGGAGCCTTGTCAGCTTCCTCCTTCTCCTTCCGGCGGCGCATCTGGATGTGCTGGTGCACGGACCAGAGGACGACCACCAGCAGGATCAGAGCCACTGCGAAGGACGCGGTCAGGGTCGAGTCGAACTCGATACCCTGCTGCGGACCTTCAGCCTTGGACTGAGGGGTGAGCTGGTTGGGGTTGACGGTCTTGATGATCTGGACGGCAGCATCGAGCTGCTCGTCGATCCTCGAGCCCGGAGTGCGCTCCACCTCGACGTTGGGCGCGATGCCCTTGCCGTTGAGGTTGTAGCCGCTGGGCGTCAGGTAGTCGAGCGAGGTGATCGACAGCGTGCCACCGGGCGGGATTTGCGTCTGCATCATGCCGACGCCCTTGCCCCAGGTGGTGGTGCCGACGATGATCGCCCGGCCGTTGTCCTTCAGCGCTCCGGTGAGGATTTCGGCAGCACTTGCTGAGCTGCCGTCCACAAGGACCACCAAGGGCACCTTGTAGAAGTCCTTGACCATGGTCACGACCTCCGGCGGAACACCGGCGAACTCATGAGCCATGGGGGCGATGACATCCACTTTCTGGTTGGTGACCTGGCGACCTTCCCTCGTGGTGTACGAGAAGATAGTGCCGGTCTCCATGAACATCTCCGCCACGTTCTGAGCCAGGTCGACTCGCCCGCCCGGGTTCCCTCGAAGGTCGAGGATGATGCCGGTGAGGTTGCCGTTGGCCTGCTGATGCATTTTCATCAGGCCCTGGGTCATACCCGCCACCGGACCGGGGAAGAAGGCCGGCAGGCGGACATAGGCGATGTTGCCCGGGAGGAGACCGCCCTCGACCTGTGGAGGCTTGGGCGCATCGATGATGATGGTCACCTTCTGGGCGTTGCCGTTATGGCTGTACTCGATGTCGAGCGCCTTTCCGGCGGGTCCCCGGAGCAAGTCTTCGACTTCCTCCGAAGTCTTCCCGGCCAGCGGCTCGCCGCCGACAGAGATGACCGAGTCGCCCTTGTGGAGTGCCGACTTGTAGGCGGCGGTGCCCCAGAACACGGCGTTGACCTTGTAAGAACCGTCGCTCTGCTGCTCGAGCCGAAGCCCGGCAGAGACGATGCCCTTTTCGGCCAGCTCCTGCTGTTTCTTCATGTCCGCGGTGGACGTGTAATAGGTCCAGCGGTCGTGGAGGCTACCGAGCATCGCCTGGAGGGCGCTCTCGTACTCATCCACGGTGGTGAGCTTGCCGTCGTACTTGTGCAGCCACTCGTCCCAGTGTTCGAGCTTGGCGCGGTCGCGGTAGTGCTCGGAGACCATCTTCCAGACCTGGTGATAGTTCTCCTCGAGCATCTCCGCGGAGGGGGCTTCGGAGGCATGCTTGTAGGCCTCCATGGCCTCCAGGAACTTTTCCTGCAGTTCGGGCGGAACAGGGATCATGACCGGGGCATGCTCGCCGTCGGTGGACGGGGCAGCCTGGTCGCCGGGAGCGGCCTTATCGGCCGGGGTGGGCGTCTGCTCCTGATTGGCCGGCTGCGCCTGCTCCTGAGGAGCAGTGCCTGCCTGGTCCAGGAGCGGATTGCCCGCCACTGCTGCGCCAAAACCGGTAAACGTCAGCAACGCTGCGATGAGCGTGGTGTAGAAGAATCGTTTCATGACGAAAACTCCTGGTTGTTGGAATTGGAGCGGAAGCCCGGATCCACGTCGGATCCGGGCTTCGTTTCCGGTTTACAGTCAGGAAGCGGCGACTCAGTTGCCGGAGTCGTCCTTCTTGGGAGCTGTCATCTTCTCCCAGGCTTCGATCTTGTCCTTGTGCAGCTTGTCGGCGGTCGCCTTGCGGGCTTCCTGCAGAGCCACTGCATCGAGGGCGGCTTTCTTGGCCGCATCGAGCTGGGTGTCCTTGTTCGGGTCG
>JAGQHH010000115.1 GCA_020431945.1 Cyanobacteria bacterium HKST-UBA02
AGAGGTTCGAATCCTTTCGCCCCAGGCTTCACTTTCAGTGAATTTACAGCGGTTAGTTATGGATAAGGATCATGGAAAAGCACAGTCTTAACGTCAAGCACAGAGAAGAAAAGAATCCCAGAGAGCTTCGCCGCCAGGGGCAAATCCCGGCGACCCTCTATGGTCCTGCCTTCCCGTCGGAGAATCTGCAATTCTGCGCCCGCGAATTCTCCCGTCTGCCGGCAGCGGCTTATTCTCACCTTCTCGATCTGAAATTCGAGGGCAGCAAGCCTGTCGCAGTGATCATCCGCAGCGTCCAGCGCGAGTCCACCACCGACACGCCCCTGCATGTCGAGTTCTACAGAGTGCGTCTCGACAAGAAGCTCACCGTCACGGTGCCCGTCCGCTTCGTCGGCACAGCCCCGGCAGTAGTCGCCGGAGCTCAGTTCTTCGAAGTCTCGCCCACAGTAGACATCGAATGTCTCCCCGGCGATATTCCTGAGTTCGTCGAAGCCGACATCAGCTCCCTGGAAGAGTTCGACAGCGTCCTGCACTTCAGCCAGCTGAAAGTAGGCGACGAAGTGAAAATCCTCAACCCCGAAGATGGTGTCGTGGCCAAGGCAGCCTCACCCAAGACCCAGGCCGCCGGCGCTGCCGAGGGCGAAGGTGAAGGTGGCGAAGCCGCTGCCGAGACCGCCTCTGAGAGCAGCGAAGGCTGATACTCTCAGGATTGAGTCTCGAATAAGAATTCAGGCGGCCGGCTCTTCTGATACTGAAGAGCCGGCCGCTGGGCTATCGTCATCGGGCTCGCTCGCTGTCTCTTGCTCCAGAGCCGGAAGATTGTCTTTCCGGGCCAGGGGGAGTCGCACGGTAAAGGTCGATCCCTTGTTGAGCTCGGACTCCAGCTCGATGGCACCGCCATGCGCTTTGATGATGGTCATGGCGATGGCCAGTCCGAGACCGGAGCCGCCGCCATAGAGACGGCTGCGCGTGCGGCTTCTCTCTACTCTATAGAATCGGTCGAAGATGCGTTGCTGATCGGCCGGCGCAATACCGATACCGGTATCAATCACTTTGATTACTGCCTGATCGCGGCTGGTGCGCAGGGTGACGGTCACTTTGCCGCCGGCCTGGGTGGCCTTGATAGCATTATTGGTGAGATTGAGGAAGACCTGCTTGAGCCTGTCCTGGTCGGCATCCACCAGAACATCGGCCTTGGGCATGATGAACTGGACTTCCACCTGCTCCGGCGCCACCATCACCACAGTATCTTCCACACTGGTGAGCACCTCGCGCATATCGGTAATCTCGAGCTGATTGATGATTGCCTGACCGGCATCGGCCCGTGCCAGTTGCAGGAGGTCCTGGACCAGTCGAATAAGACGTCCGGATTCGTCCGATATGGTCTGCAGCGCCTCGCCCAGTAGATTGGCATCGATATTCTCGCCCCGTCTCTGCAAAAGCTTGGTATAGCCCTGAATCGAAGTCAGGGGAGTGCGCAACTCATGACTGGCGTCGGCGACGAACTGACACTGGATATTCAGGGATTCTTCAAGACGGTTGAGGAGCTTGTTGAAAGACTTGCGCAGCTCGAGAGTTTCGGCTGGCTCGTTGGCATCGACATCGAGTCGCTGGCGGATATCCATATTGGCCAGCCTGGTGGTGGAGCCCAGCAGCCGGTTGATCGGTCTCAAGATAAGGTCGGCCAGGAACCAGTTGACCGCCACCAGCAACAGGATTAGGGGCAGGTACCAGGGCAGAAGACCAAGGAAAGATCCGAGGATGTCAGGCTCCGACCCCACCACGATGAGATGGCAGACTGCAATGGGTATGATCCCCGAAATCGTCATGGCCAGAGCCATGCGAAATCTCATTGTCTTTGACCAGCTGGTCTTTTCCATAGAATGATATTTTACATTAGGTAAAATCGGAGGCCGTAAGCCGCCTGTAGAACTCCCGGGCCAGGACCGCATTGGCAACCACGCAACTGCCCTGATAAATGGACGTGCCGCCCTCCAGATCGAGAAATAGCCCTCCGGACTCCTGGGCGAGAATTTTCATCGGAGCAAGATCCCAGGGCTTCAGCCCGACCTCTATATTGGCCTCTGCTTTACCCTCGAAGACCAGGGCGAAGCCAAGATAGTCCCCGAGACCGCGCTGCTTGTAAGTAGACCTGACCAGACTGGTGAATCCATCCCAGAGACCGGCCTGGAGTATCCGATCCGGAGCTCCGAAGATCATCAGAGCGTCCGAGAGACTGTCCACAGCCGAAGCTTTTATTGGACGGTGGTTCTTGTAGGCTCCGGCTCCTCTTTCAGCATAGTAGAGGTCCCCGCTGGCGGGATTGAGCACTGCACCGGCGACGATATCATCGTCTCTCTCCAGGGCCATCAGGATCGAAAAAATCGGGATCCCCCGGGAAAAATTCATGGTGCCGTCTATAGGATCGATAATCCAGCGCCGGGCTCCGCCGCTACTCGCCTTCTCTTCCTCTTCCTCTCCGAGAATACCGTCATCGGGATAACGATCCTCGATGGCGCGGCGAATCAGAGCCTCCACTTCTCGATCGGCGATGGTCACCGGCGAGCCATCACCCTTTCGGGTGACCGAAATACCGGTGTCGAAATACTTCATGGCTCGGACGCCGGCTTCTTCCATGACCGAAAGCATGAAAGACATATCGTCCGAAAGCCTTGGCTTGCCTTGCTTTTCGCCCATAGATTAGCGGCCGCTTAGAATGAAAATAAAGAATACAAGACTCCCGTCGGCTCGCGCCGCCGGGAGTCTCAACGTAGACTAGGTCAGATCCAAGATTGTGGTAGCGAGTCGCTGTTTAGAACAGGTACTCGTAAATGGCACGCGCACCGCGACCGACACCAACGCCGACATCACGGACATCGATAAACGTGCCTTTAACTACGCGCTCCCAGAGGAAACCCTTCTGGCGCTCGGCGTAAGCCAACCGCATGTCTTGTTCCATATTCTTCTCTTCGACGGCTTTCATGCGTCTTTCGAGATCGGCTACCCGAGCTTTGAGCTTGTTGAGCTCGCCGCGGAATTCTTCGAGGAGAGCCGCGAATTTTTCGAGGTCGGCTTTGTCGGCTTTCTGATTGAGACGCTCGACGATGCACTGCTCGTACTTATATAGAGCAGCGGCCAGTTCGAAACGGGTCGCGGATTTCTGACCACGGAAGGTTCTGTCCGGATAACCTACTAATATGTGACATGGGTGATTGACGAGCTCTTTGAGAGCGTTGTAAGCCCATTCGTTACCGACAACGTCGGTAAGTTCACTGACATTAGTGGCGCCTTGAGCCTGCGCAGCAGGTGCATTCATAAAGGTGCTTGCACTTACGGCTGCCAAGGCGGTAAGTAAGGTCAACCCCTTTTTCATATAGTAATCACTCCCTTGCAATGACCTAATCTAATGCTGGAATCATAGCTTAAATATTCCAGCGCTTTGTAGGGGTGAAACGGGGAAATTTAGTCAACCTCGGAAGAAAAGCGTAAAAGCGGCAACTGGTGCTAGAATCAGGCTCCTTAAATAACGTTAATACTTTAAGGACAAGGCACCCAAAATATATCCAATGCAAATCTCGAAATCGGCAACACGGGCGGCTTCATGGCAACCGCCTCTCTAGAATTCCCACCTGTAAAAAAGGAAAACGAAATTATCGGACTGCTGCACGGGCAGCTAAAAGCAAGTAGGCATGAGGTTTTCGCCTGCTCACGCCCGGGCGAGAAAGTATATCCATGCAGGAAGAACAGCAGCCAGTGCCAGCACGGATGATACCAAGAGAAACCGCCCCGCCAGCAAATCGGCACCGGATCTGGTTTATACAACTTGCCAAGAAGCCGGTACTACGACCCCTTCTCAGTACGCTTTGAACTCGGCCCGGAAAGGAACCGCCGGAAGATTATCATCACCCAGAAGGTTACCCCTGGGATTATCAGCCCAGGCATAAGTAACTACTTTCGGATCGCTTATCTCATCGCTCCAGACAAGGACGCTATCACTGCTGTCGCCATCAATCGCGGCTTCGGCCCAGACCATTCTTTTGTCATCGCCGGCGATGGCAAAACCTTCCAGGGCGTCGCCGGATGCCTTCAATCCCTGGGTGACATTCCGGAAGCGCAACCGCACCTTTTTGCCTTCTTTTTTGAAAGAGCCCAGAACCGGCGATCTGAATTTATATGGCTTTTTGTACTGGGTGGCCAGGGCAATCCGGGCCAGACGGCGACCGATCTTTTGCTTGTCCGAGGCATGCCAGTCGGGATCCTTAGAAGGACAGCAATCAGTGGTCACCGCCATGAACGAGTATGGAAAAATCGATATCCGGGTCTGGGCTTCCCTGAACTTGGCAAGGGGCCCGCTGTCACTGGGAGCGGTCTGGAGCTTGCCGAAAGGAGGCAGCTGGACATAAATGAATGGTATCTCGGGGTTTTCGAAAGCGAGTCGCCAGTCCTTGATGAGCTCGCTGAGAAAACGCTGGTAGTTAGCCCCCTCATAGACATTGGCTTCACCCTGATACCAGATCACTCCCTTGAAAGTGAAAGGCACCAGGGGAGCGATCATGGCGTTATAAAGAGTGGCGCCGGAAAGAAAGAGAGCCTTGACCGCCTCGGCGTTCACGTCCTTTTCGTCCACCGAGAGCGCCAGACTACGGCTCGGGAGACGGCGCTTCTTCAGTGATTCGACTGTCTTGTCGAGCTTTTCTGCAACGGACTTGCCGGTATTGAAACGTTCCAGCCCCGGCTTGCTTATCCAGGCCTGTACCCGGGAGCCGCCAACGGCAGAGATCACCAGACCCACCGGAACACCCAGGTCTTTCTCGAGGGTAGCTCCGAAAGAGCCGGCCAGGACGGAGCATAGCCCTTCGCTATCGCGGTCGAGGACCCTCCATGTCCCTTTGAAATCAGCCTCCGGCTCACTCGATGCCACCGGTGGCAGAGTGATGAAGCGGATCTTCCGCTGACCGGGATCTTCTTCACCCCTGGTCTTGAGGTCCGAATTGGTGAGCACCATATTGGACTGACCGCCACAAAGCCAGACCTCTCCAACCATCACATCATCGACGACGATCTTGGTATCCGAGACTACCGTGATCTGGTAGGGACCACCGGCGGGGGGCGGCTCCACACTGGCCAGCCATTTTCCGTCATCGCCGGCATGGGCGACTTGCTTCCGGTCGCCTATACGGATGCCTACGACGGCTCCGGGATCAGCGGTACCCCAGATTTTCACCGGCTTGCCCTGCTGCAAAACCATATGATCGCCAAAAATACTGGCCAGTGTCAGTTTCGCCTCGCAGGCAGGGGTCCCCAGACAGATCAGGGCAAGCAAAGAAAATGAATAGAGCAGCGCTCGGAAAGGCACGGCAATCTCCTTCTGACGGGCTTAGTTTAAATCACTTGAAATATCTTGACATCGTGCTATCCTAAAGATGCACCGATTCTTGACCAAATTTACTAGGTGCGCAGGACCCTCTTTCTGCTGCCATGGGCATATAGGAAATACGAGCCACGAGCAGCAGACCCCGATCCAGACGGAAGTGCGACCATGAAAGTTTCTCGATTTCTTGCTTATTCAAAATTAGCTCTTGCTGGTCTAGCCCTGGCCTGCCTGGCACAACCAGCGCCAGCCCAGCAGTATCACTACAACTACGGAAACGGCCGGGTCATAAACCAGGGCCAGATTGGGCTCAACCAGCACGAGAGCACCTATGTGCCCACCGGCGCCATCAACAACACTGCCAAGGGGATCATCACCGGGGGCATAGGCAGAGAAGCCAATCCCCTGCTTCCCGGAGTCAAGTGGGGACGGACCGTCGGCACGTCGGGAGACAATTTCTACATGGGCGGCGCCCCGGACAAGAAAGGACAGGTCTACCGGCAGAGCAAAAAAGCTCTCCAGCAACGTCAGATGATGCAGGCCCAGCGCCAGGAGCAGCGGCGTCTGCAGGGCGGCGAGGTCTATTTCCCTGGACAGAATGCCAGTAGCGGCGGCATCACCCGCAGCGGAGGCACCTACTCCTACGGTAATAGCGCCGGCGGAGCCGCCTCTTACGCCGATGTCAGCACCCCTGTTTTTAATGGCAGCGGCAGCAATAACAACAACTCCAACGGCAACAGCAACGGAAATTGAAGTATACTTAGGTACTTCTTTGTATATTCAATCGTAGCTGGAGTGTTTCCATGGCGAAAATCGTGGTGCTGGGCGGTGCCGGCGCAATGGGTCAGATCACTGTCAGAGACCTGGCGGTCTCGGCGACACATCATGACGTGGTAGTAGCGGATCTGGACGAGGCCAGGGCCCGGGAGCTTGTGAAAGAGCTCGGGAAGAAGCATCTCTCGGCCACCAGCGTCGATCTAAAGGACGAGAAAAGCCTCGCCGGAGTCCTCAAAGGAGCGGGCTGTATCATCAATTCGGCCCCCTATTATTTCAATGTCCAGGTCATGGAAGCATCGCTGAAAGCAGGATGCCACTATATCGATCTGGGCGGACTCTATCATGTCACTTTCAAGCAACTGGAGCTCCATGAGCAGTTCAAGAAAAACAACCTCCTGGCAGTGCTGGGAACCGGAGCCAGTCCGGGCACCACCAATATAATGGTGGCGGCGGCGGCCCGGGAGTTCGATACCATCAGCGATATCGCCATAATCTGCGCAGGTGTGGATAATGTCGTATCGGATCATCCCTTCGAGCCGCCTTATATGCTCGACACCATGCTCGATGAATACACCATGCCCGCACCGGTTTTCGAGAACGGCGCCGTAGTCATGAAGCCGCCTTTCAGCGAAGAAGAGCTGATCGATTTTCCGGAGCCCATCGGTCGCCAGTCCGCCATGCCCACCATCCACTCCGAAGTCGCCACGCTTCCCATCTCTTACAAGGAGAAAGGGGTCAGCAATGTCGCCTTCAAGCTCGCCCTGCCATCGGACATGCATGCCAGGCTGAAATTCCTCGTGGAACTGGGATTCGGCGGCAAAGACAGGGTCAAGACCGGTGAGGGCGAGTTCACCCCTCGCAAAATCCTGGCTGAAATGATCGCCCGCATTCCCAGCGAAAAACGGGCAGCCGACGATGTCGAGATCCTGAGAGTGGACGTCTCCGGGACCAGAGGAAGGGCCGAGACTTTCGTGCGTATGGAAGCAATGGCCAGAGCCAATCCCGACATGAAAGTCGGAGGCGGAGACCTGAATACCGGCATTCCGCCATCGATAATCGCCCAGATGATCGTCGACGAGAAAATCAAAGACCGGGGTGTCCTGGCACCGGAGCTATGTGTTGACCCCGAGCACTTTTTTGCCGAGCTCGGCAAGCGAGGCGTAGTGGTTCGAAAGACCGCTCAAAACCAGCTCGCTCCGACTTGCTGAAAATCAGCTGCAGCTGGCGGCACCGCGTAGCTGCTTGAGCTCTGCTATCGTGGCGGTCAGGGACTCCACATCGCTTATATTGAACGTACGGACATCGGGAGAAATCTTCTTTACCAGTCCGGCAAGAACCGTGCCGGGACCGATTTCGACAAAGGTATCGACACCTCTGGAGACCATGAGCTCGATGCTCTCATACCAGCGCACCGGGCTTTCCATCTGCTTCTCGAGCTTCTGCTTGAGAGTGGCGGCAGCTTGAGCCGGGCTGGCATCGAAGTTCTGAACTACTTCCACAGCCGCATCGGCAATCTGACAGCCGGCGAGGACTTTGCCGAATTCAGAAGCAGCGCTGCTCATGAGCGGGCTGTGGAAAGCGCCTCCCACCGGCAGAGGGATCGCCTTGCCACCATTCTCTTTGACTTTCTTCGAAGCGAGAGCGACTGCTTCCGGACTCCCGGAGATCACCAGCTGCTCCCGGGTATTGTAGTTGGCCAGCACCACAGTGGCTTCGGAGTCGCTGGCGCCGCCGGCTTTGAGCTCGGCGATGGCATTCGCGGCAATCTCGGCGAGCGCCTCCGGAGCAAGCTTGAGGACAGCAGCCATGGCGCCGCGAGGACATTCTTCCATCAGGGAAGCGCGCTTCTCCACGAGCTTAACGGCATCTTCCAGATTGAGAGAGCCGGCAGCCACTAGAGCCGAGATCTCGCCGAGACTGTGACCGGCCACATAGTCCGGAGAAGGACCGCCCTTTTCCTTGTAGCACTGCCAGGCAGCCAGAGAGACAGCCATGATCGTGGGCTGCGTATTGATCGTGCGTTTCAGCTCCTCGGCGGGTCCGTCGAAACAGAGCTTGCTCAGGGAACGCCCGGCGATGGCGTCGATTTTCTCGAAAGTACCGGAAGCGGTATCCAGCTCATCATAAAGAGCCCTGCCCATACCGACGGATTGAGAACCCTGACCGGGAAACAAACATGCGATCTTGCCCATCATCACTCTCCTCTAATTTACTAATCTCGGTTGTCCCGGGCTTTCCACCGGACAATCGCGGACCCCCAGGTGAGACCGGCTCCGAATCCCACCAGACAGAGCGTAGCCGGAGGCTCGATCTGTCCTCTTTTGAGCGCCGCCCAGAGAGCCAGGGGAATGGAGGCGGCAGAAGTATTGCCCATTTCATCGACATTGGTTATGACTTGCTCGGGTCTCATTCCGAGACGATCCGCTGCTGCTTTTATGATCCGGATGTTTGCCTGGTGCGGGACCATATAATCGATCTCTTCAACTTCGATCTCGGCCCGCTGGGCGGCCATTCGAACCGCCTCGGGCACGGCATTGACTGCGAATTCATAGATCGCCCGGCCGTTCATCTGCAAGAATCGCTCGACGGCTCGGGGCGGCTCGGTGCCGGCATGGGGATAAGCCGTTCCGGTATTGGGTATCCAGAGAAGGTGCGCACCATTGCCGTCGGCACGCAGATAGGTGGAGAGGACGCCATTCTCATCGTCTTCCACGGCTTCGATTATAAAAGCACCGGCTCCATCTCCGAAAAGAATGCAGGTATTGCGATCCTCCCAGTCGAGAAAACGTGAATGGATATCCACGCCGACAACGAGCACTCGCTGATAAGTGCCGGAGCCGACAAACTGATGACCTACCGCCAGAGCATAGATGATCCCGGTACAGGCAGCCTCCAGGTCGAAAGCCGCAGCCCGGTTGGCTCCCACCGCCGCCTGCACCTGGCAGGCCGTGGAGGGATAGAGATTGTCCGGAGTGGAGGTGGCGACGATGATCAGATCGATGGTACTACCATCGATACCGGCATAAGCCAGGGCATCCTTCGCTGCTTCGATGGCGAGCCCGCTGGCGGTCTCATTCTCGGTGACGATGCGGCGCGATTTGATGCCGGTCCTTGTCTTGATCCATTCGTCACTGGTGTCGACCAGCCGGGTGAGCTCCTCATTGGTCACTACCGAAGCCGGAATTCCGGCTCCCACGCCGATGATCCTCGCCCCTACGGGGAATTTCACTTGGCGCTCCCGGCAGTCACCAGATCGAGAGTGGTCTCGATTCTTTCAACAATCTTGGCCAGGACCATATCTTTGGCGACCCTGATGGCGTTCTTGACGGCGGTATGCCGCGAGCCGCCGTGAGCGATCACGCAGACACCCTTGACGCCCACAAGAAGCGCGCCTCCGGCAACATCCGAATCGACTCTCGCTTTCAGAGCCTTGATCGCCGACTCGGCGAGGACTCCGGCGATCTTGCCGCG
>JAGQHH010000116.1 GCA_020431945.1 Cyanobacteria bacterium HKST-UBA02
TCGCAATTGAGGGCGATGCCTGCCCGGATTGCCAGCTCCACCGCCTGCCGGTTGAGCACCGGCAGAACACCGGGCATACCAAGGCAGACCTGGCAGACCTGGTCGTTGGCGCCCTGTCCGAATTCGGTGGGGCAACCGCAAAAGGCTTTGGATCTCGTCTTCAACTGGGCGTGCACTTCCAGCCCGATTACCGCCTCGAACTCAGTGGCCATGGCCGTCTCCTGCGCTATCGCTCTGAACGAGAGAGTATCGCCGATTTCATTCAGGTGTGAAATGCTTGACAGCGCCCGCTGCGCTATCGGTGTATATCTGAGACCATGTTTCGGCTCTGAAGCTCTGGAGGCTTATAGATACTGGATTTGCTGTTTCGGACCCGGTAGGTATATAGCAAAAACCTGGTTGTCATGGGATTTAACGAGATCTATACCTCTCGCTAATCTAATCGAGTTTCATGATTGTTTCTTTTCATCGCATTTCAAAAGAAAACTCCCGACTGTAAGCCATGCCAGCAAGATCTTCTTTCCGCCTTCGTGACGGTTGGAGGACATGGCGGCTTCTCCAGTCGAAATAAGCAATAAGGTGCCTTATGGCAAGCGGCAAACTCACAATCTGCCGGCTTTCCAGTGTCGAGCAATCGGACTGGGAAGCCTGTTACGAGGCAAACTTTCCGGAATCGGAAAGAGTGCCCACAGCTCAGTTACGCGACGCGATCAGTGCCGGCAAGGTTCTTCTTCACCGGACCATCGACGAGCGGGACGGACTGCTGTGTTTTTCGGTGACCAATCCCCTGGATACCATCGTGCTCTTGAGCTATATCGCCACGGACCAGACAAAGCGTTCCGGAGGCATCGGCTCTAAGCACATCGCCCGTCTGATCGAGGAGCTCAAAACGAGTCACCCGCACATGATCGGACTGTTCGCCGAGATCGAGTCCACCAGGGCTGCCGGTCTCAGCGAAGAGGAGCGCAAGATAAGGAAACGGAGGCTGGCCTTTTATCAGCGTCTGGGTTTCAAGCGTTTCGTCGGGGACTATCGGATTCTCAGCTATGACCGGAGCAAGCCCAACCTGGACGGAGAGCTGCTCTTCTACCAGTTTCAGGAGGACAAGCCGATCGCCTGCGGCACGATGACCGAAATCATCAAGGAGATCTATGTGCGAGGGTACAACCTTCCCGCCGACGATCCCTGCGTGCTTGCGCTCTTTGGCGGTTCCTGCAAGGCCCCCGGCTCCTGATCTCTTCTTGCTCCTGATTAGTACGCAGTTGGAAGGTTCCACATGGAAGTTGCTCACCCGGGCTCCATGTGGATCTTTCCCTGCGTTTTTTTTTGATTGTAATACGATATAACATAGTAAAATTCTCTCGACCTGTGCCATACTTGTAATGCTTCTGGAGGGCAGTGCCAAAAATGATTTCCACAGGTATAGAGGACGTACTGTCGATTGCCGGCGAGCTCGGTGATGAGATCGTGGAGTGGCGACGCTATCTTCATTCGATTCCGGAAGAGAGCTTCAAAGAAAACGGGACCGCTTCATTTCTTGCCGAGAAGCTGGCCTCGTTCGGCTATAAGGTCACCGGCGGCCTGGCGGAAACAGGCCTGATCGCCGACCTGGGCAGCGGCAGGACAGTGGCTTTGCGGGCGGAGATGGACGGTTTGCCTATCCAGGAGCAGAATCGGCTCGCTTTCAATTCGACCAACCCGGGGCTCATGCATGCCTGCGGTCACGATGACAATATGGCCTGTGTTCTGGCTGCGGCTTCGATTCTTTCCCGGCTGAAGCCCGAGGGCAGGGTGCGCATTCTCATGCAACCTTCTTCCGAGAAGACCTCCGAGGTCGACCGCAAGTCGGGCTCGAACAAGATGATCGAAGCCGGGGCTCTGGCGGATGTGGACGCCCTGATCAGCCTCCATGTGGACTCCACTATAAGAGGAGGAGAGTTCGGGATTCTGAGCGATCCGGTCAAGGACAGACAGTGCCGGTTCGAATTTGTCATCGCTGGTGCGTCCGGGACGAAGAATTGCGGGCTCAAGACCGGTGCTGCCCTTATCCTGGATGCCCTGGCAGAGGTGGAGAAGAACGAGACTTACAGACCGCTTTTCGCTATCGAGTCCCTGGTGTCCTCCGACAAAGAAGCGGTCCTGACCGGCTGCTTCCGTTATCTGGGCCGGGAGACCCACGATTATTTCAAGAAGACCCTGAGTGGACTGGCTGAGGCTCTGGAGGGGAAAGGCATTGATGCCAGGCTTTCCATCGAGTCTGCCGGAGTGCTCAGTCGGGCCGATATCGATCTTGCCAGGGTGGTGTCCGATGTGGTGCAGGAAGTCTCGGGCAGGGACTGCCAGAAAGTGAGCCGCCAGGCATGGAGCGAAGACTTCACGCCATATTCTTCCAGCCTGCCGGCTACTCTTCTTTTTCTGGGAGCTGCCTTCGAAGGGCAGACCAGGGTCCTGCACACTCCCACTTTCGATTTCGACGAGACCAGGCTGGCCAACGGTGCTGCGGTTCTGGCTCTGTCGGTGTTGCATATATTAAGAGTTAGCGTCAGTTGAGCTAGGATCGGGCCGGGTGGCTGCGAGAGTCGCATTTGTTCTGTTCGGGCTTTCTTCTATTGAGCCCGGGCGGTTCACTGGCTAGGTTCGTAGGTATCGACCCGGATCTTTTTCTCTACAGGAGTTCTGTAGCTAGTCCAACAGAATCACTGATTAGCTCATACGCTTTTCTGTCTCCTGGCAGTTGATCCGGCACGCTTATAAACCAATAAACAAACAGGTGAAGCCATGTTCAAGGACATTATCCCGTTAGTAGTGCTTTTCCTGGCGGCTCCGGTGCTTCTCGGTCTGATTGCTCTTCTGCGCACCCTGATCGACACCGGCAAGCTCAGATCGAGAGCTCATCACAGTTCTGGAGTTCTTTCGGAAGACCTGTCCCGGGCCAAAAAGCTCATGTCCAGGGGGACGACTTTCGATGACCGCACTCTTGCTGTGATCATCAAAGTCCAGGCCGATCTGGCCTCGATCAGAGAAAGAATCGAAGCTCTCGCTGCCGAGGAGAAGAAGCAATCAGCCTGGCAGGCTGCCCGTCTCAATTTCGGAAAGTGGTGGGACATCTGTCGGGATTTAGAAAAGAGAGACGAGCTTTTGAGAGCGCAAATGAAAGTATTCGAGTTGCGCCAATAGCTCTATCTCCGATCCGCACCAGCCTGCGGTGGGGCCGCTGAGATGCGGTGCTGGCCATGCCGGGAAAGGGGCATGGCTGGAGAAAAACAATCAATTCAACCAGGGAGGTAATGATCATGATTACTAGAACACTTTCTTTTTCGGATATGGCTCTCTATCTCGAGGACAGAGAGGCTTACTATCGCAAACTCACCGAGCCTCGTCAGCAGCCCGGGACAGTGCCGGAGCTGGTGGGAGCGGTGGTGCACAGAATGGCATCGAGGAAACCCGGAGATCCTGAAGAGCAGCCCTTTGCAGAGTCCATGAATCGGCTGAGCGAGAGCGAACGCCTGGAAGCAGAGGCATCCATTGCCGATAAGCTCGAGGCGATTGCGGAATTGTCCGCCAGGGATGACTCAGGTGTGGTTCGCGAA
>JAGQHH010000117.1 GCA_020431945.1 Cyanobacteria bacterium HKST-UBA02
TGGTTGGTGGGCTCATCGAGCAGGATAAGATCCGGGTCGAGAAAGATGAAGAGAGCCAGGCAGAGCTTTGTGCGCTCGCCCCGGCTGAGCTGACTCAAGTAATTGTGCGCTATTTCGCCCCGCATGGAGAAGCGATCCAGATGAGCACGGAGCTCGCTTTCTGAGATGCATCTTTTCAGTTTGTCGATCTCGAGCTTCATGAACTCTAAAACTGTGTGATTCTTCTTTTCGAGATCGAAGTCGGTTGTCTGGGGCAGATAGCAGGTTCTCTCCGGTGAAGGGAGGCTCAGGCTGCCCCGGGAGGGCTGAATCTCCCCGGCAAGAATGCGGATCAGGGTGGTTTTTCCTGCCCCCACCGGACCGGTTATTGCCAGGCGATCGCCGGTATGGATTTCGAGATCCAGTCCGGCGAATAATTGTCGCTCCGCAAGAGAGAAGGACAATCCCTCGCCTTTGACCAGCAGCTTTCTGGCTTTCTCGTCATAACCAAGATCGAATCGCCTGGTTTTTTCGACGAAAGGCTTTTCCTCGCTTTCCGCCCTGGCGATCATTTTCTCCAGCCGGCCTTCCCGGGCTTTAGCCTTGGCTGCGACTTTTTTGGATTTGCGTCTGAGATGATCGTTGGTGGTCTGGCGCTCCGTCTTGCGGGCCTGCTCTTTGGCCCGGGCGACATCTTCGCTGAGCTGGGTCACCTTGCGCCGGTGTACCACCAGCTGCCGACGATTGTACTCGTCCTGTCGGGCCCTGGCTGCTTTATAAAAGCTGTAGTTCCCTTGATAAGATTCGACGTATTTTCGCCGCTCATTTATGACCAGGGTCCTGTTGCAGAGCCTGTCGAGAAAGTCCCGGTGGTGCGAGGCAATTACCGCAGTCTCGACCTTCGAGACAATCAGATCCGCCAGCCAGTCAATCGACTCTTCATCGAGATTGTTGGTGGGCTCATCCATGAGCAGAATGTCGAAATCCTCGCTCTCTATGGCGCTGAGAAAGAGCCTGGCCGACTCGCCTCCGGAAAGATCGGCCAGGGGGCTGTCGATCTCCCTGCCGGCAAGACCGAGGCGCTCCAGAAGGATCTCGAGATCCGCTTCTATCTCGTAGCCTCCCTCTCTTTCGAAATTCTCCAGGCTCCTCTGGAATCTCGACAGAGCCGACCTATCGCAGGAGTCGCTTTCCAGGCAGGAGGCGGCCTCGAGCATGGTCTTGCGGGCTTGAAACCATGCCGGTCTCAGGCATTGAGCCAGGCTGGCGTCGGGCTCAATCTGCTCGGGGTCGAAAGAGGATAGATAGAGCCTGCGGCCGCCTGCTTCGAGATCTCCCTCCTCCATGGGCAGGTTGCCAGCCATGATCTGGAGCAGGGTCGTCTTGCCGCTGCCGTTAGCGCCGACAAGTCCGGCAATCTCGCCGCGATTGATGGTCAGAGAACAGTCTTTGAAGATCTCTTTATTGCGGAAATATTTGGTCATCGATTGAATTCGCAACATGGTGCACCTCGCTTGAAGGCGGGCCAGCCCGCACCACATACAATGCATGTGATGTCGCAAGCTGTTATAGGACCGTGCAGAGCTGCCGGGCTTTATCGCTCAGGATGCTCGCCTTGCTCAGGGTTGATTGATTTGAAAATTGCTCGTTATATCGATGTCTGGTCGATCATTTCTAATGCTCCGACAAAAAATGGGTGATCACTATTGCCTGTCGATAATGCCCATTGTTTCGAGACCTCTTATGTCTTGGGTCGGATAGACAATCTATAATACCATGATAATGTTGCGACCGGCTTTCACTTTTATTCTTTTTCTATTGCTTTCTCTGGGGGCTCCACTCTCACTGGCTTCCGATCGGGCAGCGCTCGATCGGCGTATCAAGAGCGATCTCGCCCTCTTAAAGAAAAGTCCTTCTGATCCGGATCTGCATCTCGATCTCGCCGAGGCATATTTCGAAAAAGGCCAGTTCGCTCTTTCGATTAAAGAATACGATCGAGCCGTTTCTCTGGCCCCCGGTGCCATGCGCTATCATCTGGCTCGAGGCGATGCCCTGGAACAGCTCGACCGCTATGATGACGCTTATCGTGACTATCGAGCCGTCCTCGCTATCCGTCCGAAAACAGGAAAAGATCTCTATATGCGTGCCCAGACCCTGGAGCAGCTTGGTCGCTACGAAGAGTCCCTGTCGGCGGCACAGGCGGCTCTGAAAAGCGGCTATCGGAATTTCAAAGTCCTTCGTCTGCGGGGCAAATGCTTCTACCGTCTCGATCGGTATGACGAAGCGATCAGCGCACTGGATCAGTCTCTGAAACTGAAGCAGAATTCGACCTCTTATCGCTATCTCGGGCTCTGCCAGAGAGCCATGGGGCGTCTTGACAGAGCTGTCTCGATTTTCTCGGAGGCGGCCAGGCGTTATCCGGAAGACGGTGTTCTTCAGCTCGAGACCGCGGTGGCACTGATGATGGCTGACCGGGTGAAGGAGGCGAAGTCTTCCTATCTCGCCTTCGAGAAGATCGACAGGACCGAGCGATTCTCTGATTGGCGCGAGTTCTCGCTTTTTTGCGAAGCCCAGAAAAAGCTCGACGACTACTCCAAGATCATCGCCCTCAAAGGGGCCAGCGATGCCGCTCCGGTCTACGAGAGAGCGGTACTGTATATGGAGCTCGGCCAGTACCAGCGAGCCGGCGACGAGATGAAGCGGTATCTCGACCAGAACGGATACAAGGGTAGAGCTGGTATCACCGGCGCGATCATTGCCGAGCTCGGGTTGCGGCTTTCCGGCAGGCGATTCGACGCCGAGCAGGTCGCTCGTCAGGCCCGGGAGAAGCTCACTATCAGAAGCTGGCCTTACCCGATTCTCGAGTTCGTAGCCGGTACCCTGAGCCGGGAGAAGCTTCTGACCCTGGCCTCGGATAGCACCAGGAAAGCTCAGGCCGGCTACTATATCGCCATGATCGACCTGCTCAACCGGCACGAGAGCCAGGCCATCGAAGGCTTGAGAAAGGTCCTGGCAAGCGGTGCCCGGGGTATCGACGAATTCTCCCTGGCCCGGGCCGAGCTGGAGCGTCTCGAGCGCCGGGCTCGCCTCAAGGAGCGGTCTTCTTGAGACCCTCCGGGGCACCCTGCATCTCTTTGAAGAAGTCGTTGAAGTGGCTCTGATTGACCACTATCTCGCTTTCTTGTGCCGGCTTGAAGGCCGAGCGCGGCAGATCGAGCATCGTTCTCGGCTCCTTCTCGGGAGTGACGCTCTTTGTCTTGAGTATGGTGTAACTGGATTCTTTGCGGTTGTAATTCAATCCGAACCCGTAGCTGTTTGGCTGGCCGAATCGCGTGAAGGATAACGGGACGCCTCTGTCCGGCGGAGTATCGAAAAGGGCCTGCAGAAATCTCGGGACATTCTCGTGGGTGGATAGCTTGTCGCAGACTATATATTCGCCGAACTTGCCGTACTTCAAGCTCATCGGCCTGCCGGTGCTCGATTTGCCCGGAAATGCATAGAGTTTGCAGGTCTTGCCGGCATAGGGGAAGTTGTCGCGCAGTAGAACACGGGGCCATTTGTAGAGGGTCTCGTTATTGGCTATAGCAATGGCTGTCTTGATGCCTCTTTTGCTCCAGTCCGAAAACGGTCTCACCGATAAAAGCTTGCGTTTCTTCGAATAAAGAAGCAGGTCCCAGTCGGGTGCATTGGTGCTGAATTCGAAGTCGTTGCCTTTGCAGATGACCCTGGCGCCGCCCGGAGCGATTATGCTTCTGACATTTCCATAGATGAGGTGCTCCTGCACCAGGGCATAGCCATTCTTTGGCTTAGCGGCTCCTTTCGCCTGTGCCGGGAGAGGCTGGAGCAAAACGAGAAGCAGAGCCAGCAGTATCAAGCCGGCATGTCTCTTCTTGAAGTGAGGGCAGGAAATCACGGGAGCTCTCCGGACTACTCCCTCTATTTTAGCCCCGGGCTCCGGACTTAGAACTGGAAGTAGATGAACTGAGGCGAGAAATCAGGCGACCAGATGAAGAGGACCACCAGAAGAAGCGCCATATAAGCTGGTTTGAAGACAGGCATGCCGAAGAGGCGCAGATTCAGAGCAGGCATAATGCCGGGGGTCTCTTTCGACTTCGAGACGATTATCTGCATCGCATACATGCCGATAAGAATGAGAGGGAGGAACTGGAAAAGGATCGAATCGCTGGTGGAGACGATGCTGGCATGGAAAAAGGAGGTGTCCGGAATCCGATCCAGATAAAGGAGCTTGCGAATCACCATGAATGCTTTCTCCGGATTCTCCGCCCGCATGAAGACTGCGCTCATGCACCAGAAATGCCAGGTGACGAAGACTGCCAGGACATGATAGTACCTGGTCTTGATGATCTTAGTGAGAGTCTCGTTCTTGGTATAGAACTTGCTCCAGAGCCTGTGCACCACCATGAGCACACCGAGACTGGCTCCCCAGGCACCATAGTTGAGACCGGCGCCGTGCCAGAATCCGCCGATGATCATGGTTAGCATTATATTGCGCAGGGTGGCCAGCTCACCGAACTTGCTGCCCCCCAGGGGAATGAAGAGATAGTCGCGCAACCAGGTGGACAGGGATATATGCCAGCGTCTCCAGATCTCGGTGATGGAGCCAGCCAGAAAAGGCAGGTCGAAGTTGATGGGGACACTGAACCCGAGAAGCTTGGCCGAGCCCCGGGCTATATCGGTATAGCCGGAGAAATCGAAATAGACCTGCCAGGCGAAGCTGTAGGCCGCCAGCCAGAGATCGGCGCTGGTGAGTAGATCCGGGTGTGCATAACAACGATTGACGACAATCGCCAGGTGATCGGCAAGCACCACCTTTTTGAAAAGACCGAAAAGTATGAGCTCCACCCCTTCGTCGAAGTCCTGGCGAGTGATGCTGCGAGGCGCATGGAGCTGCGGGATGAAGTCGCCGAAGCGTTTGATGGGACCGGCTATCTGGGTGGGGAAAAAGGCCGGGAAAAGAGCGAACTCCATGAAGGAGCGCACCGGCTTGGCGCCGCGATAGACCTCGAAAAGATAATGAATGAACTCGAAGCAGAAAAAGGAGATGCCCAGGGGCAGGATTATATCGAAGGGGATATTGGGGATTTCTTTGTGAACGAGAAACTTGGAGGCATCGCTGGCGATATCGTGAACGAAATAAGCGTATTTGAAATATCCCAGGGTGATGCAGTTGGCGGCGATCCCCAGAGAGAAGACCAGTTTTTTCCGGTCTGTGGCTTTCTCTACGGCGAAGGCGTAGAAATAATTGAAGACCGTCAGACCCAGGATAAGGAGCCCGTAGATAGGCTGCCACCACATATAGAAAACATAGCTGGCCAGGAGCAGCACCGGTGTGCGCAGCCGGAAAGGCGACTTCCAGTAGATCAGGAAGACGATGGGAAGGAAGATCATGTAAGCCAGGCTGTTGAACAACATGGTCTAGAGCGTTCCTCCTTCTTTGCCTGCTACTTTTCTGTTCGTCTGACTGTCAACAAGGGCTGTTTCGAGCTCCTGATTGGCGGCGATGAAATCGCCCAGGGCCGAGAGCATCTTGGCACCACCGGAGGGGCTCATATGACCCCAGTCGGTGAAGTCCTGCTTCTCGTGGACCCAGACCGGATCGAGATTGAGATAGGGTATGCCTTCTTCTTTAGCGATTTTTTCGAGATAAGCGGCATGTCTTTCGTATATGCCTTCGTGCATGCACTGTCTGGCCACGGTGGAAGAGGGCACATGCAGGATCATTGGCTTGATTCCTTCTTTCCTGCAGGTGGCAAGGGCCAGGTCCAGCCATTTCTTCTGGTTCTCGAAGACGTCGTCATTCATATGCTTGTAGCGATGCTTGCAATCGGCGCTCGAGTCCACGTACCAGTAAGGTGTGTCCGGGTGAGCCGTCCAGGCGCCCTGCTCGATCTCGTCACGCTTGAAGACATTGCGCCGGTCTTCCTCTGATTTCTGATCCAGGGGGCTGGGGGGAAGCATGGCCACCAGGGGTTTCATAGCCGTGCGCAGTCTCTGGGCGGAGAGGGCTTGAATGTCCTGGGCCTTGGTCTTGAAATAGATGGCGTTGGAGAAGAGATCGGTGAAGCGCCCGTTCAGATCGTTGAACTGCAGGCTGGCAATGTCGTCGTCCTCGGTGAATTTGCCGAGATAGCGAAAATGCTTGGAGAGCCCGGCATTGTTGAAACGGCAGTCCATTAAATCGCGCGGCGCTATGAAAAGCACTGCCACATCAGGATGTTTGTCACCTTTGCACATGGACTTGAGGATCATGCACTGGTCCGAGACCATAGCGCCGGGCAGACCGAAATTGAAACACTTGAGATTACTGAGACCGGTCTTCTCTTTGATCCGGTCCTCTAAATAATGGACTCTGTGATCGACTACGAGATCCACGTCTTGTTTGCGATAGACCGCTTCATTGAGCCAGGTCGGGTTCATCACGAATGAGGAGCCGAGAAGAAGGACATTGACCGGCTCTTTCTGCTGGCGATATTCCTTGCCTGCCCACCAGGCCCAGGTACGCACCGACTGGGTGGCTTCCGGGTCGACCTTGCCCACCGGATTGACCAGGAGCAGGATCATATTGATGGCGGCGACCAGGAGAAAACCCTGGGCGACATAGCTGTCGCGCAGGAAATCCATGACCAGTTTGCTCTTGGGCTTGCTCATCTACTTAAGATCGCCGCTACTAACAAGAAGTCATGATGATAGCGAAGATTGCCCGGGCTTGCTTGAGAGTGGGCTCCGATTTGTCTCAAGGTTTCTAAGAAGATGTTCAAGATTGTCAAAAGCGCCGGCCTGTAAGGCCCCTGCCCTGGCTCGGTGATCGCGGGAGGGCATCGAAATCCACTGTAATCTGAGATTTCTGTAATCAGCTATGACCTATCATTAGCCCTATGTTTAGCGGCAGAGCTCCTGTACATCTAGGCTGGTCGAACATGTTCGACCCGAACAAGCCCCGGGTCGAAAAGCCCGTGGACTGGCGCCGCATCGGGGTGCTCTTCCGTCCATACTGGAAAGCCGAGCTCCAGGTCCTGGTCTGTGTCCTGATCATGTCTGTGCTCGGTCTCCTGCCGCCCTTGCTAGTCATGTGGCTGATTGACAAGGCGATTCCCGGAGCGGACATGAACCTGGTCCTGATCCTGGTGGGAGCCATGATCGGCTCGGCCTTGCTGGCGGCAACGGTGGGGGTCTATCAGGGCTATCTCAATGCCATGGTGGGGGAAGGCATCATGCGGGACCTCCGCTCCACCATGATGACCCACATGCACCGGATGTCCCTGGACTTTTTCACCAGTACCAAAACCGGCGAGATCATGAATCGTGTCTCCAACGATGTGGACAGTATCAATGGTCTGGTTTCGGGCACACTGGTTTCGATTGTCACCAACCTTTTTACCATCGCCACCACTCTCTTTGCCGTCATTGTTCTGGACTGGCGGTTAGCCATAGTGTCGGTGCTGGTGATTCCTTTCATGGTCTTTCCGATGTGGCCCGTGGGCCGGCGGCTATTCGAGACCCGCAAGATCACCCGGGAGAAACGAGACGAGATCCATGCCATCGAGCAAGAGACTCTTTCGGTATCAGGGATAGTGCTGCTCAAATCTTTCGTGCGCGAGGACTATGAGAAAGAGCGCTTTCATAATCTGAGCACCGATCTGATGAAGATGGAGATCCGTCTTGCCATGATCGGGCGCTGGTTCATGGCCTCCATCGCTGCCATGGTCACCATCGGTCCGGCGCTGATATGGCTCACCGGCGGTTATCTCGCCATCAATCACGGCATGACCGTGGGAATGGTGGTCTCTTTCGTGGCCCTGCTCGGTCGGCTCTATGCGCCCTGTGCCGCTCTGGCCGGAGTCCAGACCCAGATCGTCAGCGCCCTTGCTGTGTTCGAGCGAATCTTCGACTATCTCGATATGAAAGGCGAAGACTATTCGGAGGAGAATTCGTCAGACGCCGAGGCGCTGCCGGAAGTCTCCGGGCGAGTGGCTTTCGAGAACGTCTCTTTCTCCTACCCGGAAAGAGACGAAGCTCTCAAAGATATTTCTTTCGTTGTAGAGCCGGGCAAAATGGCGGCCTTCGTCGGTCCCTCCGGGGCCGGCAAAACAACCATCAGCTTGCTTGTCCCCCGCTTCTACGAGCCCCAGAAAGGCACCATCACCCTGGACGGCAGAGACACCCGCACCATAGGCTTGAAGCAATTGCGCAAGCATATCGGAGTGGTCACCCAGGAGACCTATCTATTTCATGACACGATCTCGAGCAACCTGCGCTACGCCAGACCCGACGCCACCGAAGCCGATATCATAGCGGCCACGAAAGCTGCCAATATCCATGCCATGATCGAGACTCTCCCTGACGGCTATGAGACCATCGTCGGGGAGCGCGGTCACAAGCTCTCCGGAGGCGAGCGCCAGCGTCTGGCCATCGCCCGGGTGCTTCTCAAAGACCCGCGCATTCTCATCCTCGATGAGGCGACGAGCTCGCTCGATTCGCAGAACGAAGCCTTGATTCAAGAAGCCCTTCTCGACCTGATGAAAGGACGCACCAGTCTGGTCATCGCTCATCGCCTCTCGACGGTGCTCTCCGCCGACATAATCTTTGTCGTGGAAGGCGGGCGTATCATCGACTCGGGCCAGCACGCCGACCTGCTCTCCCGGGGCGGGCTCTATGCGAAGCTCTACCGGCAGCAATTCCACGAAGTCGCCGAGAGTGTCTAAATGCATTTTTTTTTCATGGTCGCTCTCGCGTGTCATAATCCTAATTAAGGTGGTGACCATGCATCGACCATGATGTAGCCTGAGAGGATTTTAGGGATGTCGAAGTCACGGACTATCATTGAGTTAAAGGAAGGAGATAAGCTCCCGCCGATTCACCCGGGTGAAATCCTGCGAACCGAATTTCTGGAGCCTCTAAATTTGAGTGCGACTAAGTTGGCTACTTTGATGAGTGTGCCAGCTACGCGCATAACGGCGATTATCAGTAACAAAGAAAAGAGAGCCATAACGGCTGATACTGCTATTCGACTCGCATGCGTTTTCAAGACGTCGGCGGAATTTTGGCTCGCGCTGCAGGCCAATTATGAGGTCGCGGAGTTCGACTTTACAGGCATGACGGACAAGATCAGAAACGAGGTCAGAGAACTCTCGAAGGCTTGACTTGTGTCACTCCCTTAGATCTCCATTCCATCGGAGATTCTGAAGCGGTGGCCGCACGATGAACATTCTACCTGCGATCGAAAGCCCAGGATTATTGATGAAAGTGACTCATCGCCCAGAGTTGATGCAAGGGCTGCTGCAATCTGGACAACATATTCGGAAGACCACTGATCTTCAGGAGTCTCTTGAATCAGGCGGAGACCGTCCTCGAGGTCTTTCGCAAGGGCTCTGTCTGTATCGGGAGATGAGTCAAGTCTTTCCAGGTTGACGTAGTCACCCGATTCGCATTCTTGACACTCTACATCAACGTCAAAGTCTCCTCCAACAAATTTATCAAGGTAGCAGATAACCGGCGCGGCTCCGAATCTAAGGACAAGAAGCGCTTGAATCAAGTACGGAAGAGGGTATCTATCAAGCATGTCGTGATCGACTGCGTCGCGCACGATTCTCATCGAGATTCCCTTCATCTTGCTCATTGCAGTATCGAATGGCTCAATGAAATCGGCAGGCACAGGGCCGCCGTCCAGTTTTCCAAAGGCACAGACCGTCCCAATGAATATGAGTATCTCGAGCTGGTTTCTAAGACTCCCTCTTTCGGCAACTGCTACCATGTGCGGTATTGCGGCATATGTAGCTGGATAGATGCTGTATTGATGGCAGAGAGAGCTCCAGATCCCTTGCCAGCAAGACTCGCCTTTCTCGGCGTCAGACTCGTCGGAATCTATTGCCCTGAGAAGACCTGGAATATCACCGGCTGGACCGTAGGCATGGCGTATCTCTTTCCACCTGGGGCTATCTAGGGGGATCAATTCGGCTCTCCGGGTGCTTCAATGCGTCATCGACATTATCGGGCTTCGATAGTGAACTCAGTTATGACTCATTTAGACTCATTTGTCTTCGAGCTCGAAGGTGGCGTTGACTCGGGCTTTCACCGGAATCTGACCGAGGGCGATGCCGTCTGAAGCTTCCATGTCGCCGGGTTGCTGGAAGGAGACATTGTTGCTGAGGTTTGGAAAGAAAGAATAGCCGCCGCTGCTTGTCGAGTCCTCGGAGACCCATACGGCTTTGCCTACTTTCATGCCCAGCTCGTTAGCCAGGAGAGAGGCCTTTTCTTGGGCGGCTTTGAGAGCCATCTGTCTTGCTTTGTCGGCATGTTCTCTGAGATTCGACCGCTCGAAGGATACTTTGCTGATGGAGTTCACTCCCAGAGAGATGAGATCCTCGATGAGAGGACCGATTGCCTTGGGATCCTCCAGTTTCATGGAGATTCGCTTGCTCACATGAAATGCTTCGATTACTTTGTCGCCCTTATGGAAAGAGTTGGAGCGGTCATATTCGGGATGAACCGATATATAGTCTGTTTGCACCGTACCGGCGGGCAGCTTGTATTTTTTCGCCAGCCCGAGAACGGCTTCCACCACTTTGCCATTTCTGGCGTAGGCGCTGGCCAGGTTCTTGTCGTAGGTTTCTACACCGGCGACCACGGTGAATCGATCGGGATTCACATAGACCGTTGCCTGGCCTTCGGTCGAGACGGTTCGTCGGTCGTCGCCTGTGCAGGCGCCTCTGGTATTGACCCGCACAGCCTGGGCCGGAGGCAGCGCTGCGAGTTGAGAAAGAACTAGAATAAGTGCTGCAAGAGCCAGGCGGACGGGTCTTTTCGATTTCATTTGCAACTCCTGAGCTAGGGTTAGCATCAGATCTTAGCACTGGTGCTAAATTGGTAATCAGGGGGAGTGTAAATGAGCTACAAAATGGACATCGAGGCATTGAGAACGGAACATCCGGATCTGGCTGAATTTTTTAGCGGGGTGAATACCCTCGAGAAGGTTTTCGAATGGGTCCGGCACAATCCGGACAAAGCCGGAGAGATCGAGCTCATACCTCAGGACGAGTTCAGCCATGACATGATCGTCGAGCTCACGGACAGACCGGGCTGGCTGGTTGCAGGCGTCACCTGACTCGGCCGGCTGACGGCGGTCGCCGTCTTTGCCGACAGGCCCGATGCAAGAGTGCTTCTCGACTGGCGCCTGGCTTCTGGATGGAAACCTACTCCCTCCGAGCTGGTGGATGGCGAGAAAATCCTCGGCTACGCTGCCTGTCTTGTATCGCAAGAATCTGAATAACGCAAGAGTCTCAGTAGAGCAATAGAATAAGAAGGGTGATGCTAAGTGCATCACCCTTCTTTCTAGCCTCTCATGGCTACCATATTGCCTGACTCGTAGCGTCTCAAGCCGTGGTGGAAAACCACGATGGAGACGGCCAGAACCAGCAACGCTCCCAGGAGACTGTACCAGGCATCGACCAGGGACATTTTCCTGAGCGCTTCCACCGGATAGCCGCTGACGAATGCCGCCGGGATCACGGTGAAGAGGAGGAGCCGCACTTTGCCGTCGAACAGGTCGAGGGGATAAGTGCTGAAGGCTATCAGCGCGTTGCGCCAGCTCTCGCTCAAGGTTTCGGAGTTGCCCAGGTAGAAGCTGAGGCTTCCGGAGAGCACGCTGAATCCCAGAAAGAGCACCGCCACGCTCATGGTCAGTACGGTGAACAGAAGCAGATGCGGCCAGTCGGGCCGCAAAAACAATATGTAAACCGCATAGCCGAAGAGCGCATCACCGAGAGAGCTGGCGCTCATTTTACCGAGCACCAGGTGCGGTAGCAGGGCTCTGGGGTAGAGCAGCCAGACATCAAGGCCTCCCACGGCGATGATCCGTGCCAGCTCCAGGGTATTGCCGAAGAGGCAGTGAGCGATGCCGAAACCTGCGGCGGTCACCGCCCACAATGTCGCCACGTCTGCCGAGGTCCAGCCCGGCACTACCGGATAATGATCGAAGACCATCACGAAGTAGGCAAGCCAGATGCAGTCGTTGACGAACATCGCCGTCACCTGGCAGATGAAAGCGCCCCGGTACTCGAGCTTGGCTTTGAGATTGAAGCCGAAATAGCTGTAAGCCAGATCGAGATAGTTTGCCAGTTTTTTCCACATCACTCTATCCTCCATTTAGAGCTATGCGATTGAGAGCCAATCGATAGACCAGGGCAACCGCCGTACCCATCACCACCACCCAGAAGAGCTGGTGCCAGAGAAGCGATACCAGAGAAACCCAGTCCGGGTGGACGAGAAGCCTGGCGGGACCGCAGACTATATAGCCGAACGGTAGCGCTTTCAGTATCGCTTGCACGGGCTCCGGAAAGAGCTCCAGGGGCATGAGCATGCCGCCTGCTATCATCGTCAGACGTGAATAGATGAGCATCAGCCCGGTGGTGTCCTCGAGCCAGAAGGCTCCAAGCCCGATGAGCATATAGCCGAGAAAGTCGAGGACGAAAGCCATGGGAAGGGCAAGTAGAACCATCATGGCTCCGGTCCCGAAATTCGATGGCGGTCCGCCCAGCACCCAGGCGATGGCCACAGCCACCAGGGCGGTGCTGGCGAATTTCACCGTTTGCTCGCCGAAATTGCTCGCCAGGCGGTAGAGCGGATAGGAGAGCGGTCTCACAAGCTGGACGGCAATCGCTCCGGTGCGGACGTCTTCATCGATGAGTGCCGTCACCCGCGGTGAGGACATCATGATGCACTCGGTCAATGCCAGATACCAGATGATCTCATCGAGGCTGTAACCGGCGAATCGATCTTGTCCGGCATTGGCGAAGGCGGCTTTCCACACGCACATGAAGATGAAGAGTATGATCGAGAGGAACATCAGCCTCCCTCCGACTTCGCCGGCGTAGGCGAAGTTGGAGCGGGCCGATATCCAGGCCAGCGCTGCGTATTTTCTCAAGAAGCTCATGATCTTTTACCTCCTCTGGCTTCATAAGGCTACAGCCTGATTTAAGGCGAGCTCGGCATCGTCGTCTGATTGAAGACCGTATATGTGAGCCAGCGCATCTTCCAGGCTTCTACCGGCATAACGCTTTCTCAGCGAATCCACGGTCTCGTCGAGCACCAGACGTCCGTGGTTGATGATCATCACTCGCTCGGCGACACTTTCGATGTCTCCGGTATCGTGGCTGGTGAGAAAGACCGTCAGCCCCTCTCTTCTATTCCAGTCTCTGATCAGCTCCCGGAGTTGCTGTCTGGCATGGATATCCAGTCCGATGGTGGGCTCATCGAGCAGGATGAGCCTGGGACCGTGGAGCAGGCTGGCTGCCACTTCGGCCCTCATTCTCTGACCGAGAGACAGACGTCTCACTGGTATGTCGAGAAAAGGTCCGAGATCGAATCTATCCACGAGCTCGGCACGCCTTCTTCGATAATCGAATTTATCGAGATTGTAGATCTTGGCGAGAAGATCGAAGGTGTCGCCGGCAGGCAAGTGATACCAGAGCTGTGAGCGCTGACCGAAAACGGCTCCTATATGAAATGCCATTTTCGATCTGTCCTTCCAGGGCGTGTAGCCCAGCACTCTGGCTTCGCCCGAGGTGGGCGTCAGGATGCCGGTGAGCATGCGGATGGTGGTGGACTTGCCGGCGCCG
>JAGQHH010000118.1 GCA_020431945.1 Cyanobacteria bacterium HKST-UBA02
CACCGTCGACACGGCAACCTCCAGCCGGGCGGCCATTTCCTCGTCCCTATCGCCATTCACGATCAATTTCAGGATCTGCAGCTCGCGACGGGTGAGATTCGAGCGCTCTGCTTCTAGGTCGATCCTGCCTTCATCGATGATCTCGACTCCGGAATGATCATCATCCTCGTCCTGGTCACCATCTATGTCATAGACCTTGACCACATAGCCCGCTATCACCGGATCGAGAAATGCACAGCCTGAGCTCACCAGCTCCACGACCTTGGCGAGCTCCTCTCTTTGAATGGACTTGACACAATAGCCGTCAGCTCCGGCCGCCAGGGAAGCGAATATCTTCTCGGGCTGATCGAAAGAGGTGAGCATCAGGACCCGGGTTTGCGGCTGAGCCAGCTTGATCTGCCTGGTGGCCTCGATTCCATCCAGCTCAGGCAAGCCGATATCCATCAGAATGATGGCGGGTTTGAGACTGAAAGCCTTTTTTACAGCCTCGGTACCGCTGCCGGCTTCGCCGACAATCTCGAAATTCTCGTACAGCTCCAGCGACTTCTTGAGACCAAAACGCATGATTTCGTGGTCTTCCACAAGCATGATGCGGATAGTTTCCTGATCCAAGAAAGACTTCCTCGAAGACTGCCTCTATTCAATCTACCCGGAGACGGTAACCGACTCCCGGCTCGGTGATGATATATTTCGGGCGCGCCGGCTGTTTCTCCAGCTTGTGGCGAAGGTTTCCCATATAGACTCGCAAGTAATGCGATTTTCTCGAGTACCCCGGTCCCCAGACATCCCGGAGCAGGGTCTGCTGATTGACCACTTTCCCGGCGCTCTGAATGAGAATATTGAGCAGTTTGTACTCGGTCGGGGTCAGGTGGACCTCTTCGCCTTCCACTCTCACCAGCCTTTTCGCAAGGTCGACTTCGAGCTCGCCTGTCTTGAAGCTCGCCTCCTCCAGCCTCGGCGCCGGTCCCTCGGCATGCCTGAGAGCCACCCTGATCCGGGCAAGCAGCTCGAAAACACCGAAGGGCTTGGTCATATAGTCGTCTGCCCCGGCATCCAGGGCTTCGATTTTGTCTTTCTCCAGATTGCGAACCGAAAGCACAATGATCGGCACCGTCGTCCATTCCCGCAAACGTCTGGTCACCTCCAGACCGTCCATATCCGGAAGACCGAGATCGAGAATGATCAGGTCCGGTTTGTTCTCTTCCACCTTCGCCAGGGCCTCGGATGCCCGAGTAGCTTCGACAGCCTCGAAGCCGTGGGCGCTGAGGGTAACCCTGAGGAATCGCCTGATCTCGGGCTCGTCCTCGACGATCAAGACCCTCTTCTTTTCCTCAATGCTCAAATGCCTGCCTCGCTTTCATCATCAGGAGCCTCCACCGGAAGGTCGGTCTGCTCGGTCACAGGAAGAACGAGCCTGATTGTCACACCGTCTTCGATACCCGGCACCACCCAGATCCGCCCTTCATGAAGAGCCAGGATCGACCGGCAAATAGCCAGACCCAGACCGGCGCCACGCGTGTCGCCATCTTTTCTGTAGAATTTCTCGAAAACGAGCTCTTCCTTGTCCTCATCGATGGGCTCGCCGTCATTGTGCACCTCGAGCAGGACATTATCGCCTTCCCGCCAGGCCCGCAAGCTATAGGTCGCGTCCGGCGCATACTTTATACAATTGTCGAGTAGATTCACCAGGACCTGTCCCAGAAGCATGGAGTCGACATTGACCAGGGGCAGGTCAGAAGCCAGATCGAGAACCACCCCCTGCTCGGAGAGCCGCGCTCCCATGCTCGAGAGCGCGGAGCCGACAATCTCCTCCAGCATATGCCAGTCTCTATTGAGTATGAGCCCACCCGATTCGAGCCTGGTGATCTCGAGAATATTGGTGACCACTCGATCGAGCCGGGAAGACTCGGTAGCGATCGAGGCAAGGAGCTCCTCTTTCTGCTCCTCGCTGAGCACGCCTGGCTCGTCCTCGGTAAGCAGCGAAGCCGCACCGATTATGGACGCCAGGGGACTCTTGAGGTCGTGGGAAACCGAGCGCAGAAGAATGTTCTTCAACTTCTCGCTCTCAGCCTCGATCCGGGCATCCTCCGCTCGCCGTGCATTGGTGCGAGCCCTCATGGCCAGCTCGTTGACCAGAAGGGCAGCGGCCAACATCACCACCACCACCACCACATACTCCTTGTCCCTGGGAACCAGGCTGAAGCGCGGATCGATGAAAAAGAAATCGAAAGCCGCTACGCTGGTGACGGCACTGGTAAGAGCCCCGGCCCTGCCCGAATAGCAGGAGACTACCAGGACCCCCATGAGATAAATGATGATCAGGTTGGAAGAATAGACCTCCGCCTGCATCTCGAGACCGATATTCTGGACCAGGGTTGCCATACAGGTAGACAAAAACACGACGCCCAGCCCGAACAGAATCTCGACAAGAGTAGATAAGTCCCTGCCACTTTCACTCTTATAATCGATTCTTTTTTCGCTGGACGTCATGTTCCCTGGCTTTTTCGAATTCCCTGGTGAGAAATCTGGATATCTAATCTTAACTCAGTCAATTCACTGCTCAGTCAATTCACTGGTTCAGAAAAAATTTTTGCTCCATCTACGAACCACCTCCTTGTGGTATTGAATGTGATGTCTTTTCCAGTTGTAGTCTATCGATGGTCTTCGCCGCTCTGGCGCTGACATAAGGATTTTCGTCGTCGCTCAGGGTCTCGAGAATAGTAATAAAGGCCCGATGGTTCTCGGCAAGAGCGAACCTGACATCGGGATCCGGGTCCCGGGCCAGGTCGAACTGGCTGGAATAAGGAGTGTTGTGGCTCTGGGCCACAGCCTGGCGCACTTCCCGGATCCCGCTCCGGGAAAGCTTGCTCAGTGTATAAGGACTGGCACTGGGGTGCTCGGCAGCCTTCATCAGGATAAAGATTTCGGAGGCTGAAGCCCGTGGTGCATCCGTCTGCCTGTCTGCCAGAGAGTTAGATATCACAGCATCATCGACTCGTTTATGATGGTGATGCCTTTCTCTCAGCTCGACAAAAAGCTTATGTTTGCTGGCTTCCGGGGTTTCCCCGTGCAGCTGTCCGGTCAGACCCAGCAGATAAATCAGTGCTTCCATCGGGCTCATGCCTCCGTCGTCTTCCTCTTACATCTAAGCGCGGTAGCCCGTAAAGGAAATATCAAAATCGAAAAAATTCGTTCCCGCAAGCGATTGACGCCCCGCGGGCCAGGCGGAGCGTCAATCGGGAGTTCTCATATACAAGGATAAAGAAGAGAAGAGGCGAAACAATGGAGAAAACCCTGAAGATTGTCAAGAACCACAATATCTCCACCCGTGGGGTTTTCGAGCAGAAATCGCAATTCTGAGCAATTCTTCATTACCAGGACAGGGAGACACACATGGTATTCTTGACAATCTCGAACCGGAAGCGCCAAGGAAAACCCAAGGGAAACCCAAAGTAACCAATGTCTACCTATCAGCATGAAGAGTCCTGCTCATCCTTTATTTCCGATTCAGCCCGGGAAGGGGAACAATCACTCTCAGCAGCGCCCAGCACCGATCTCGAAGAGATCGCCGAGAAGATCCAGAGCCTCGAGCATGACCTGCAGGAGGCCCGGAAGGCGTATTATCGCCGGGCTCGCGAGTTGCGCGCCGGGCATGGTCCACCGGCCGGTCTGCCTGGCGGAGTCACGGAAATCCCCGCTACCCTGAGCGAAGATCTGCAAAGACAGGTGCTCATGCTCACCGAAGCCATGCCTCATATGGTCTGGATCTCAGATTCGGAAGGCAGAGCCACCCATGCGAACCAGCGCTTCTACGATTTCAGCGGTATCGACCGGCAGTCCGACGACGGCTGGGCCTGGGTCCAGGTTCTCCACCCCGTGGACCTCGACCGGGCGATGCTGGCAGGCAACCAGGCCACTCTATCGAACAGCCCCTTCAGTCTGGAGGTTCGCTGTCGAGATCGCGAGGGGATTTATCGCTGGCACCTGATGCACTCGATACCCTTTTTCGATCCGGACAGTAATTCCACCAAATGGTTCGGAACAACCACCAGCATCGACGAACAGAAACGGGCCCAGGAAGATCTGAAACTCCGGGAAGGCGAGCTCCGCAAGCTGGCTGATGCCATTCCGCAGATTATCTTCGTTGCCGAGGCGGACGGTGAGATCTCCTTCTGGAACCACCGCTGGTTCGAGTATAGCGGTCTCACAGAGGATCAGAGCGCTTCAGAGGGTTGGGCGCAACTCATCCATCCTGAGGACCGCAAGCAATATCTGGAGGAATGGAGCCGTTCCCTGGAAAGTGGTGACACTTTCGAGCTCGAGTTTCGCATCAAGCGTGCTGTCGGTCTGAAAAGCCAGGCCCGCACCCAGTATCTCTGGCATCTTGCCCGGGCTATATCCTATAGAGACGAGAAAGCCGAAGTCACCAGATGGTTCGGCACCTGGACCGAGATCGAGGGGCAAAAGCGGTCTAATTCGTCGTCTCAGTGAAGATAGAAAAGCAGTCCGAAGCCGGCGCTGAAGAGGAAAGTAAAGCCGATGATGAAGGGCAGCAGGCTGCCTGATTTGTCCTCTGACCCATAGTTGGAAAGCATAATCTCAGTGTCCTCCAGTTTCCGCAGTTGCCCGAGCCCCGGCAGGCTCAAAATCTCGACTATATCAGAGACGCTCGGAAGAAGGCATTGTTCCTGCTCTTAATACCTGCTCAGCCTTTCAGCTTGCGCACCTCGGCATAGAGCTGATTGGCTCGTTCGGTCTTTTTGTTTTTGTACAAAAACTTCGCATAATCCTCGAGCACTTTCGAGAGCTCCCGGGCATCATCCTTGAGGTGCTCGCGCAGAAGCGGCAGGGCCTTTTCATAGAGCTCCTCGGAGCGCTC
>JAGQHH010000119.1 GCA_020431945.1 Cyanobacteria bacterium HKST-UBA02
GCGACAAGAGCGACAAGCCGAAGAACCGCTAACTCGTCACTCGATCTAAGCGTATACTAGCATCGCGCACAGACAACAAATTGACAGGAAGCGGACTGAATAGGCTTTGATGCCTCCTATGTCGGACCATGAAATCCCTGATGGTGTGGACCAGGTCGAGAACAAGGACCTGGGAGATTGGACCGTTCAAAAGGCTGTTGAAGACGGAGTGAGCGGCGGAAAAAACGCAATTGAAAATCATGCTATCCGGCTCCAGACCGATGAATCTCGCAATCAACATACTCTCTCTAATCCTCATCACATAGCAAAAAAGGACGGCGAAAGCGATGAAGAGTACATTGCGCGAGTAGCTAAAATCGACCGATTTGAAATTACTGGAATCGCCGATCCTGTAAGGACTTCCGATGAAATCATGGACACCGGCCAAGTCAAAAGAGTCGGCGGAAAAAACGCAGAGATGATGCTGGATGCTATTGAGCAGATCGCAGATCGAGAGCAACGAGAGCAGGCAAAACGAACGCTCAAGAACTCCTATCAGGAAATTATTTCAGCTGGATATGTACCAGTTGGCAATCCGAACGATGAGGCGGGGACATTCAAGGCAATTAGTCCTGCTGACCTTGATGATCCTGGAATACCTGATGATGTCATAGCCTGGAAGCCTGAGGACGTAGGAGACGCTCTAAAGAAGACTGGAAAAGCGATTAAGAAGAAAGGGAGTGAAGTAAGCCATGACCTAACGAAGGAAGGGGCGATTCTAGATGATGCGGCACATCCCTATAAGGACAACCCAGATCAGCTCATGGACTACAATGCTTGTGCCAAGGCCTGGAAAGCTTTTCCAGCTTTTTCTCGTCATGCCAACCTAGATGCAGTGATACTACCGGCGATTATCAGGAACGAAGTACGACATCTGCGTCAGGATGACAAATTAGTCTGGAATCCTCTTGCTGAACATGAATCCGGCTTGGAGAAAGGGCGAACAATTGGTCCTGCAAACATTCAAACCAGGAACATTGACAGGTTGATCAAGAAGTATCCTCAGTTGACAGATCCGGAGCAAGGTGGAATTGATCCGAAGCATCCATATAGAGATGCGCTAAAGCCCGAGAAGGCGGCGTGGCTGGCAGCCGCTTACCTGGCAGACTATGTCGAGACGCAGGAAGCGTCAGGGGCAAAATCGATTTCTCATCATGATCTGATTAAGAGTTACAACCCAGGCGCTAACCAAAAGGAACAATTTGATTTAGTGAAGAAACAAATACTGCATATTAAGCGGCATCATCCCTTGTTCGAGAGCGAATAAGTCGGATAGACAGTCTTGCTGTGGCGACAAGAATAGATACTAGGAGTCCAGCTGGTAAGCCCATAACGACAGCATGAACCCCCCAGGCTGAGACGTCTTGTAACCGCCTGTGTTCTTCCATTTCAACTGCTTTCTCAGTCGGAATGCCTGGATACTGTTGATCGAGTCCCATACTTCTAACGCCAGAATCGGAGACATAAACGAAATGATACCCAATGGTGGCAATAAAAAAAGGGATAAAAAAGGAAAGTAGAAACCATCTAAAACGGCGCCACCAGCTTTGTTTTTCGTTCTTACCTTTCACTTAGAAGCACTCCTTATTTAGTATTATTTTGAGGGCGGCGGCTCCGGGGGTAAGAATACAGAATCCTTCTTTTCCTTGTCAGGTGGGGCTTGAGGGTCACGGAACGGTGTGTCTTCTTGCTTTGAAGGATTGAGTATTTTCTTGATTTTTGCGAACTGCTCCCACTTGATTTTGTAGAACCAGGTGTCGTCGATGTAGTTCATATGCCGCTGATAGTCTATATTTACGAGGATATCGATTTCCTTTTTCAGAGCCTTGATATCGCCGTCTCTTATAAAGTATTTGTCTGCATTGAAGTTCTCGGGTCTCCATTCAGGAGGCGGCAAGGCACGTCCGAAGGGACTTTTGTTGGTTTCTGGTTTCGTTTTTTCTCCAGGCTTGCCTATTGCCGGGGCTGTAAAGACAAGTATGACAAGGGCGATCAGGCAGGAGGTTCTCATTATCACTTGCTCCGTTGATTGAAGATATGTGGATACTTTTGCATGATGCTTGGGCCGAGCAAGGAGCCTCCGCTCTGGTTTGATTTACTCGGTAATTTCAGGCTGGGTGGAGTAGTTCCTGAGCCCCAGGGGTTCTTGTCTCTTGAATAATGCCACGGATTGGATAGGTCATCGATGGTTGCGGGGCCTTTTGTCAGCCGATCGATCTTCTTTTTGGCGTCGTCACGTAGATTCTGGTTCTTCTTGTAGTTCGCCATTGCCTCGTCGTATTGCGCTTTGATATTGCCACCGGTGGCACCGATGTTTATCATCGCCTTGAGTTCATCGAGCTTTCTCTTGTATTTATCCATCTGGCCCTGATAATAGGCGATTGCTCGATTGAGTTCATCAATCTGCTTTTGGGTCTCGCCGGTGTGCTCTGCCGGCGTTGGTGTCTTGTCGTCGGGATAGTGAGGGCTGTCATCGTAGCGGTCTGAGTTGTTGTTGCGATCCCTGACTGCCTTCAGGAGCTTGTTATAGACAGTATCGAATGGTGGTCGCCATTTCTCGCAGGATGCCAGAGCTGGTTTTTCGCCTGTGATTCTTGTTACGACAGCTTGCTTGTCTTTCTGGTACGCCTGCCATTTCGCCTCGAAGTCACCTCGGAGCTTACCGTATTCATCGTTGAAAGAGCTGTACAGGTTGCCAGTCTTGTAAGCGCCCTGACTGAGATGAGCATAGGCGAAGTTACCGAGAAACCAGACCAGGCATGCAAGAGCCAGCTTCCAGTATAGAGATGTCTTGTTTGCCTCCTGACCGAATTGATAGGAATCCTGGAGGTCCTGGGCAAACTGGGCCTCTTCCTGCCTTTGTGCGGTAGCAGCAGCGGCAGCTTGAGCTTGGGCCTCAGCTGCTCTTCGAGCTTCTTCCGCCTCCTGGGCGCGCTGAGCATCGCGCCTTCTTGCTTCTGCGGCTCTCTGCTCGACATCGTCCTGGTGCTGTTGGGTTGCATCTGGACTTGGAGCTGGACCCGTGTGGCTCGCTGTGGGGTTCGGGCCGCAGGCACAGCCGCTTTCTTTATGATCTTCTTGAAAGTGCTTTTTCAAGACATCGCGAGCGTGGTTGATCTTTTTCAGCTCGGTCTCTGCCTTTTCTTTCCTCTTGCCTTTGTAGGTATCAGGATGAAGACCGGCCGCCAGAATCTGGTGCTTTTCTTTCACCTCGTCCCAGGAGGTTCCGGCTTTGAGTCCCAGTGCGGTAAAGGCATCGTGGAGGTCGAAAGTCATAAGCGGCGCCTCCTCTTGAAGGCTTGCCATTCGGCTATCTCTGCTTCTCCCCTCTTGACTCTCTCCTTGAATTCGCTGAGTTGATCTGCGTTTCGTTGCTTTTCTTTATCGTAGTGCTGCCGCCTTTCGTCAATGGTGCTGTTGATTCCGGTCGTAAAGGAGAGCATCGCAAGGCCGGTTATGACCAAAAGGACAAGCGGCGGGCCGGGTTTGTAAGTCCTTGGACGGTCTGATTCGAGGTCTTCGCCTTCTCCCAGGTTGGCGCTTATTGCATTCATTGTCGAGGTGATCACTTCATCGCAGGCAAAAGGATTCATGCTTCCGACAGTTGGCGTCCATTCGACAGTAACAATGGTGGTGTCTTCGCCGGCGTCTTGAAACCAGACTTCTATCTGGAGAGAGTGCTGGAAGGTATCGGTCACGGTAGTAACGCTGATATTGGTAGGTCCGGTGCCGTGTCCGTCGATTCTTGTATTTTTCTCTGTCCAGGTTATCTGTGCTTTGATGTGTCGCTCTCCAGGATCACGAGCCAGGTAATTCCAGCGCTGTGACTGGACGGTGTTGAGATCGAGTACGTCCGTTACAGCCTTGAATGCTTTCGGCAGTGATAACCGGTATTTCTTCTTTCGTGGCCGGAGCTTGTTGAACCGGTCTTCTTTGTGCTGCCGGAAGAAGAACCAGGCCACCCATGCACCCGCGACACAGGCGATAAGAAAATGGGGTCCGGACGGAATGAGCGGCTTCAGTAGCTGATCCACTACTATCACTGCGACGATTCCCAGAATCACTCCTATAATTGCCATTCGTCGTCACCGTAAGGGGTTTGCTTTTCTTCTATGTCTGGCTCTTTCTCCGCCCTGTCGCGCTCTCGTTCGTCCTGGGGCCTTGGTGGATCTTCTCTTGTGTCCACTTCTTTGGCAGATGTTGACTGAGTTTCATTTTCATTAGGAGTGATTGCTTTCTCTGCCGGCGCCGGTGAATCATCTATCTTGTCAGTCTTTTTCGAGCGATGGCGATTCTTGATGAAGTCGCTTATCTCATTCTCTTCGCGCTCGGGTGGTGGATAGCCGGTAGCGTGTTGGTAGATTCCCGGAGCAAATTTCTTCACCTTGAGGGGTCCGGTATCTGGCGTGAATACTATGACTTCATCCATCGGAAGACTTATGAGTTCGTCCGGAGTCATCAGGTTTCTTCCATAGATGTGCTCTTGCACTTTGCCGGTGTCTGTCACCGTGCGCTCTTCTACAGTCGTCCGGCCCAGGGCATCACTGAGCTGTTTTGCTTCCTTGAAATTTTTCTGCCGGAAATAAATCTGAGTGCCCGGCTGATCGATGATGATGCTGGCTTTTTTGCTGCCGTATACCTCATCGAGCTGGCTGTAGTTCTGAAATCCCAGGACCAGGCTGATCTCCATTTTTCTCACGATAGAAAGAACATCCTGAATCCCTGGTATGTAGCCAAAATTGGTGAACTCATCGAGGAAGAGTGCAAGTGGGCGCGTCATTCTTTTCTTGAGCTTGAGCAGGATATCGAGGAGGTAGTTGAATACGAGCGCAGCAACTATCTTCGAATCCGGGTCGCGAACCGGCACTGACAGGTAGATTGTGAATAATTGGTCCTCCAGGACCTTTAGGTCGAGGTCGGTCGTGGCGGTCAATTCCATGATCTCGTCTGTCTGCCATGGGGTCAGCTTAGCGACTAGACCGGCAGCTACGCCGCGCCTGAAATTCTCGCTCGTGTTGTTGTACCAGCCCCAGTACTCCTCGACTGCCAGAGCGGATGGACTGTTCTGGATTATCCCCGGGATATTGTCGACGCCCTTCATAAGCAATGAGCGGATGTATCCGAAATGCCCCTGATCTGGCGGAGATGCCGCAGCATGGAGGATGAGAGGATAGAGCAGCTGCTTTTCAGACAGATCCCATGTCTTGTCGGCTCGCTGAGTATCGCCGTGAGCGCTGATGATAAGCTCAGCTATCTTCTTTGCCATTCCAGTCATCTTGCGTTTTGGAGCATATCTCACGCTGTCGATCGGGTTGATTCTTGTGGAGGTCATATCAGCCGGATTGAATGAGTAGATCGCGTGACCGGCCAGTTGCCTCCATCCGGCAGTCAGGGAGTAAAGCTCGCCCAGCTCATCCTCTTCGGGTATGGCTTCTGTCACAAGCATATTGGTTCCGAGTCGCTCGATCAGATTTGGAATGAAGAAGCCTGATGACTTTCCGACACCAGTCCGACCGCAGACCAGTGCGTGCTTGTAGGTTTCTCGTTGCGGTACGGAGACGAATTGCGAATCCACTTTGGTAAGTAGAGTCCTCCCTGGATCTACCTTGGTTTCGAGATATCCGGCTCTGTCGAGATCATTCAGATCTGCCCATCTTGCAGCACCGTGCGTGGTGGGTTTTTCTCTTCGTTGGTCTATGACCTGCGCTCGGCGGGCATCCTGCTGCATGGTCCTGATGAGCTGGTCGCATCGTTTTGCGCATTCGCTGTCAGTGCCGCACCCGGTCTCTTCTTTCAGTGATACGGTGACCAGTACGCCGTCTGATACAGGCTCCAGGTCGAGCTCCAGTATCCAGTTGTAATTCCACCAGTCTCGTCCAATCTGCTCTCTTTTCTCTTGCCTGGCGAGTATTCTTCCGAAAGTCTTTGGGGTTGCGCTTGTAATGTGGTAATTGAGCCGGTTTAGCGAATGAACAGCGAGCTCGGCCACCTTGTCGGCGTCGATATTGACTATGCCGGAATCTCGTCCTGTAGCGGGCATTTACCTGAATCCTTCCATACCGTCTCGCATCTCTTTCTCTCGTTTTTTCTCGGCTTCCTCTCGCTTGCGCTCTTCCTCTCTGGCTCTCTCGGCCTTCTTCTCATCGACCTTATCGAGCCCTTTCTCGATTTGATTGAGCGTCTTGTCCTCCTGGGAGACATCTTCAAGGTCGGCAGTCCTCTCGGATCTGATCTCTTTGACCTCTCCATAGGCGCTCATCAGATACTGGTGAGCTTCTCCTAGCGGGTCTCGGAGATCGTCGAGTCGGATCATACCGACTACCATTCCTATTACAGCACCGGCTTGTACCAGGGCGCCAACGGCGGGGTTAGTGGCTACTGCTTGCTGCATGGGATCAAGCACCTTTCCTCCTACCCTGGATTTATCATCAACCTGCCGCTTCTGGTCGCGAGCCTGGATCTTTTCGGGATGATGCTGGAGGAATTCAGAGATATGCTCCCTGTCTTTTAATTCCAGCCAGCTCTGTAGCTTCTCGTAATCAAGCTTTGGCAGGCGCTTTTCTTTATCGTCCTTGTTCTCCCACAGGTACCGGTTGAGCTTCTCTAGCTCCTCTCTGCTGGAGTCCTGAGTGTATTCTTTTTTGTCGTAGACAAACTTCTGGTCCGCTTCCTTTCGGTCAGTTGCTTGTCGGGCCGGGCTGCTTTCCACGGGCTCAGGCAGTAGCTCTTTCTCGGCCTGCGCTCTTTTCCATTCATGATAGGGCTCGAGCTGCTCCCGGACAATCTTGTGCCGGAACCAGGGCAAATATTCGCCTCTGTCTATCTTTTCCTGGCGTTCTTTCCTTCGCTGCTCCCGAATAGCCTCTTTTCGCTCCCGTTCCGTTTGTTCTCTTTCCAGCCTTGCTTGTTCTCGCTCCAGTGGATGCTCCCGGTCGAGGAACCTGTCGCCCAGCTCTTTCATTCGCTTGTGGTCGCGCTTGTCGAATCTGACTTCCCGGCCGTTCTTATCCCGGGCAAGCACCATAACGTGTACATGCGGATGCCGGGTATTTGAGTGGACCACCGCCTGCCAGTTGTAATCGAGCGCCTTCTCTTCTCCGAGCTCAGACATGATTTCGCGGGTGAATGCTTTCGGGTCTGCCGGCGTCACGTCTGGCGAGAAAATTAGCTTATGAACCAGGGCTCCTCTGGTCTTGAGGCCCCGGATCTCCTTTTTGAACGCCTTGGTGTCGGCATGATCATTTTCCTGGTCGAATGTGCCCCGTCCTTCTCTTTCCTTGTCCTCTCCTGGACGGTGCTGGATATATTTGAGATGGCCCAGGGCGGCTCCTACTGCTGCAAGTCTTGCGGCATTCCAGCTCTTTGCGGAGCCTCGCTTTTGCCTGACTGAGATATAGGAGTGCTTGACGATCATTCTGACGATTCCGCAAGGTCAGCCAGTCGCTCTTTGTCTTGCTCAGGATCGATTCCCTCGGTCATGACCGCCTTCATCCGTTCAGCCATTCTGCGTTCATCGGCAGTCTGCCGGTTGCGCAGGCGCTCCTTGGTCTTGTTGATACAGGCTTGAAACATGTCCTTGTCTGGCATGGTCTGGTAGGTCAGCTCATAGAGAGTTCCGATGTCTGTACCCTGTCGATTGAGCATGGCGCAGACTCGATTGGCCATAGCATTGATGGCCGCCACTACACGGTCTTCTCTTTGCCTGCTCTTGAGGGTCTCATAGTTATCGAGGTAGAAGCGAATAGCCTCTCGGACAGCATCCGACTGAGTAGCTCCGGTCTCACCGATAAGCTGCTGTAAACGGCTATGGTCGTTCTCCGATAACCGGGTCTGGACAAAGTGGGGTTTGGAGGAAGGTTTGGGCATTTGGCGAAATCTCGTAATCAACCTTAATTCCATTATAATAAGGTTACCGAGATTTGTAATCGGCAATCCGCACGTAATATCGGCTTGTAATTGCCAAAAACCTTGTACTAGAGGCAATATCGCGATAGCGATGTTGCCTTTTATCTTGCCTTACTACGTGCGGATTTGAGGATTTCGCCTCAGTGCCCCTTCGGCGCCGTTGGTCTTTTTCAATAGGTCGCAATCACCGGCGACACGATTCTACCGATATGCCAAGATTCGCTCCAGCCTGGGCCTCGTCGCCTCTATTTCCTCTAGGCGATCAAAAACAAGCGCGTGCAGTTCTTTGAAATTCAAATCCAGTGCAATGTCAGAGAGTGCGCTCAGCGCGACTTCTTCAGCTGACGCCTTTTTGCATGCCCGCAGATAGACATCTGTTCTTTTGATCAGGTCATCAAAAAAGCTTTTTTCGATGCTTGCATAATGGGAGTACCGCCAAGTCTTGTATGTCTCTTCAGCCTTCTTGAATTCCAAACAGACCTGTTTTAGTTCCTTTGGCATACAGATAGGTGTAATGGCTGCTTTGTGGACTAGCCAAAGTCCGCCCCAGTAAAGAAAGCCCATATAGTGCGTAATCAACCTAACGGGATCACCGTCCTCGTCCACGCCAAGGAACGGATTCCACAGACCACTACCGTCGTATATGAACATTAATATGACTGGCACGATAAGAAAAACGACTACAGCGCTGAAGATTCGCCACCGTCTTCCCCACCTCGTGACTTGACTGTCTGGTACGTTAAAACACATACAAAAAAGTCTGTATCGACGAAGTAAATACCACGGATGCATCGCTGTTCCCACAATCGATTCTTGGCAAGGGCTTACGATAGCGCACCGGGGAATCTATTAACCAGACACCCAGTTTAAGGTCTACAGGGTTCTCTGCCGCGCTGGTGGCTTTTTGCTTAATCAGTTCGATATCGTACCGATTTCCCGTATATCCCGGATTTGGAATGGCTCGATATGCTGTACACCTTGCCCAGGTATCCTGAATAGGAGCTGGATGCCTTTATCACGGTTTAGTCGCATGCCTTCAAAGGTGCCCTTGTACTGAGTTTTCAGCGGTTCTTCTGTATAGATTCGCCGGAAATGATACGTCTTTCCGATTTGCAAATCGAGTTCTCTGTCATGCCAGAATACGGCCGCGATTTGATTCATGTGTATCTGGTGAACTCGGAAGCCAGATTCGTCTATTACATTGTGAGCAGGACTTGGACCGATATAGAGATAACCACAGCAAGTTCCGAAGGGTGCGGACTGGTCGATTCGGCAGATCCCGACTGTGTTGTCACATTCGGAGCATTTCAGATCCATTGGTCCAATGAATTGTCGGGGACGTCTTCTTTTTGCCATTTCGTTCTCCTTTAGGAAAGTATGGCGGAAGTATAGTCAGCTCGAATCTCGACTCTGAATTTTTCAAATGGCGGTGAAATTATGCAACAGCCTGTTGCATAATTTCGACTTCTTGATTTATACTGCAACAGCAACTGCAACAGTAACTGCAAGGCTCAAAAAAATGACTACGAAAGAACAGAAAATTCCGGCTCAAGACATCTACCAGCAGCTGTACTCCTCGCTAAAGGTAAATCCAAGAACGGTGCAATGGTATGCGTCGGAAGGCTATATTCCAAAACCAGAGAAGATCGGTACGGAAGCTTTCTATTCTCCAGAAGCACAAGTGGCGACTAGAGTTCGCATCATTCACTCGTTGCAAAAACGCTTCGGGATGAGACTGAAGGAGATCAAAGAAATCGTTGAAAAACAGGCCGAGTCGGACTGGGAAGAAATCTACAACCTACTCAGCGCAATGGAAGAATTATTCCCCTACTACGAAATTGATGATTTTGGACACGAGTATATAGACGACAGGGGCGGTGGAATCGCGAAAATCATTCTTCAACGACTTCGCACTTCACCAATTAGCCAAGGCTGGCTATCCGATGCTCAGGAAGAATACGAACAACAAAGCGAAAGTACTTCGCCTGGACCTGACTATTGAGGGTCTAGCGAAGTGACTCATTACGCCTACATCGATGAGTCTGGCACACAGCCAGAGCACCAGGTGATGACAGTCAGCCTGGTTCTCTTTGACGGTCGAAAGGCTGCCGAGCGTGCTCGCATCCGCATTCTCAAACAACTATATCCACACCTGGCCCATGATCTCAAAGCACTGACCAGGAAGAAGCTTCATTTCACCGATATGCGAGATGATGACCAGAGCCTGGTTGCGGGCTTGCTGGCACAGGAGAAAATCGCAGCCGTTATCAATTCTCATCTGCATACGAGAGAAGATGAGCCCCATAGCGTACTTTTCGGGCGATATACGAAGATGGTCCAGCTCTTGCTTTATCGAGCGCTCGAGCTCACGAACGGGGAGATGCGGGTGATAATCGCGCAGCAAGGTGGTTTCGAGACCTATGAAGACGGTTTCCTCAGCGATGTGAATAAAGCGGCGGAGCTCTTCTCGAAGCGGAACAAGAAGGTTTTCAGAGTTATCGAGTATCAGCTCAGACCGGCTCATTCTGTCTGTGGGCTGCAACTAGCCGATTTCTATGCCGGCACTGTCCGGAAGATGTTGATAGATAGCATGAATGGCATAGAGGCTGAACTGAGCAGCCCCTTCGATCTGGTGCAGCATCAGATCAACCTGGAGGATTTCATTGACCTGTAAACAGCAAACAGGCGGGACATATGCCCGCCTGTCAGATAATTTGTCCGCTGGGCCATCCTCTCAACAGTTCATCCTAGGATTCCTGAGGGTGTCACTAATACCGCAACACAGATGACCGAGGCTTACAACACTTACTTTATACCACAGGTAGGTAAAAACGTCACCCGGTGGGAGTCGAGGGGTTATAACACTCCATTGGTGTCTTTCCTATCCTAAATGCAAGTCTGCCCCGAAAAATTTGCAGGTCGGGCCTGCAAAATTCTGCCGAGAGCAAAGCGGCCAGTGACGAAATGCTCGTCTGTGTAGATTCTGAGTGGCTCGACGATCGTCTGGTCCTTTGGCCCAATATGGGAAAGGCTTATTCAATCAGGTCTTCCATGGGCTCGTCAGAGACCCGGTCATGGAGAACGTCTGACCAAAAGCCATCTAGCTACCCGCCGATTGTGCTAGGATACAAGTGAAATGCCTCGGGGAGCGCTTCTGCTTAGCACGCGTCCGAGGTTTTTAGCTATTTACAGTGCGCATCAAACCAGCTCGACATCCCCTACAACTGAGGGTGGCGGGTGGGTAGCCACGCGCGAAGCGCGCCGACCGCCAACGACTGACAGCCAAAACCGTCCGCACTGACCCATCGCGCTGCCCGCCAGCACCTGCCGCACTGCCTGAATACCGCGCAGCAGGGGCCCCGCCGTCAACTACGGCAAAGACAGTCTCTGTCCAGGTGAGGTTGACGGCGGGTGCAAGCGGTAGGCTTTTCGCCAGGCAGGAAAGCAAGGGCAGTCGGACAAAAGCAGCGCTGCGCTGCAAGACCGGCTCCGGGGCAAGTTCGCCTCAAGCCCAGACAGGCAATGGCGACGGAAGGGAAAAGAAGACAGAGACAAGAGCTTTCACTCCTGCCTCTGTCCTATTAGAATCAGGCGCTCTTGCGATTGCCTTTCTTAGAGGTGGACTCATCACTATCAGAAGCCTTATCGGCTTTGCGTGGCTTAGGCCCACAGAGGTGGAAGCTGGTGAGCTTCATGATTGGCTTCTGAACCTCTATCGTCTTTCCGTCAACTTCCTTGGTGAAGGTATTGATTGCCAGTCTGCCCGTAAGCAGGACTTCGCGTCCTTTGGTGACGGTCTGCATCACCCGGTCACCAAGACCGTTCCAGCAATCAACGTCGATCCAGAGAGTCTTTTCCTCCTCTTTCTTGCTCGAGTACTCAGTGACTCCGAGGCTGAATTTCACAACCTTGTTGCCTGTATCAGCAAAACTCACAGCGCGAGGGTCTTGTCCGACTCTGCCGATGATGGTCAATTGATTGTTCATGGTTGGCACCTCCAGTGCGTTTTAGGTGCCTAAGTCCCGCACAAGTCGCAGACCGCAAAGCGCTTTTCTGAGGTGCAAGGACGCAACGCGCCGACAGGGAATCCTTGCGCAGCAGAAAAGTTGTGCTAGTGTGAACACCGTTAAAACAGCACGGAGGTGGCTTTCCAGAGAACAACACAAGACAAGAGGAGGCACACGGACAGAGCCAACAGCCATGAAATGCAGACACACAAGGCAGATTGAACCACAGGACAAAGAGTCGCCAGACAGGAAAGAGGACTTCGACACAAAGACGTAGACTGCTGGAACACAGTCAGAGACTTGAAGACCATCACTAAGACGCGAAGCCATACTAGGGCGAAAAAAAACAAGAACTGCTCAAAGGAAACAGGAAAGAACCATCACAAGCCAATTGCCTACCAGTTCCTCCTGGACCTGAATCACTCAAAACAAAAGGAAAGACACTGAAGAAAGTCTCCGAAAAGCAATCGCAACACGCCAGAAGGAAGACAGAGGCAGCAGTAATGCACCACTGCCTCATATCTTCGACCAACCTAAAAGCCAGTCCAATACTCATCTGCGCCTTGCTCTTGCCCAAGCATGCAAGCTTCAATAACACCGGCGGCATCGGAGTGCTTGCGACGACAACCGCATGGCTGTCTTGAATTTGCAATCGGAGGCGGATGAAGCAGGTTCTCAGCATCACCATCAGACAGCGCAAACAATAACCAGCAAGTCCCCGGGGCAGCCTGCACATGCCATTCTCCATTGCGCGTAAGACGCACCTTGTGATATTGCAATGACAGCTGCTCTCGAATAGCCTCACGCCGCACCGTCCTGGATGGTCGGTTAGCTCGATAAGCTTCACGGGCAGAAAGACGCTTGCGAGCTTCAAGGTAGGCAGCCTCAACGGCTGCCTCAGTATCTACCTTTACCTTCTCTTGCAGATGCGGCATGGCAATTTCAGCGGCTTTTGCAAGGATCATCAAATCAGATATCTTCATGGTGCTACTCCTGAAACAGGTATGGGTGTGACTCGCGAATGCTTGCTATACCGCGATACGAGACGATCAAATGGTCGAGGATCTCAATTCCCAGCAGCTTGCCGGCAGCGATCAATTGCCTGGTCGTATCGAGGTCATCCGGGCTTGGCTCAAATGATCCAGCCGGATGATTGTGGGCAACAACAACGCAATAAGCATTGCTGAGCACAGCGGCTTTAAAGACCTCTCTTGGGTGAACGAGGCTTGCCGACACGGTTCCGTGACTTACCACGTGGTATCCGATCACAGAATTCTTTGCATTGAGATGCAGAGCAACGAAGTGTTCTTCGGCCAAATGCTTCATAGGCTCAAGGTACTGCTCGAGGTCCTCCGGCGTCCGAATAGAGGGCAGAGGCTCACTTGTAGGCTCCCGCAAAATCGCCAGCTTGATCTGAGGAATCTTGTACTTGAGATGTTTCTTCAGCGTTCTTGTATTCATATTCCGCTCCTTATAAAAATGCCGGGACGGCTCAAAGGCTCATCCCGGCTCGGGTTGCAACGAAGGTCATGTCTAATTGGCGACTGCTTCCTCCTTGTAAAACGGTCTATGAACAAGAGAAATCGCTGGACGAGCAGGCGTGAAAGCCTGACTATTCTCCAGATGAATCCGGCATGCTTCCCGAATCAGCTCCGACCGCGTCTGCGACCGAAACTCCGCAAGCAGATCTAGTTGATCGAGTAGTCGCTCAGGTATCGCTACCAGTACTTTCTTTTTCATAGCGCTAATCTCCTTGTTTTTGTGCGGCTTTTCGCCACGCACGGGGGCAAGGGGGAGGCTCGCCGCGTCAAGCGAAACGTCACCCTGGAATTCACAAATCTCACTACGAATGCTTGACGCGGGGTGGTCGCCTCCCCCTTAGACTTAGAAGGCGAAAATTGCAGCCAGGGGCGACTGAACGCCGATAGACAACGCCCTAACCAGGCAAACACAAGTTGCAAGACTGACACGGCTTCGGCAACGAACGACTTGTTTGCAAGGGATAAGCATTGGTTGTAATCTGCGGACAATTTGTCAAAGGCTCCGCCTTGAGCGGCTTTACATGTTGCCCGGCGCGATGATATGGAAAGTTGATGATCTCGCCCTGCTTCACACGCTCCTGAATCGCAGGCACGAGCTCGGGCGATAAGAGATCCTGCTCATGCTGCATGAGAGCAAGCTTCCAGACTCCCGGATAAGCTGCAAACGCAAGCAGACCTTGCTCGAAATTATCATTGTCGATGCTCAAAAAGCCCTGACAGTTCGATTCACTAGCAAGCTCCGAAAGCACTTCAAGCAGCTCTGGCTCAAGGAAACTGCGAGTATAGAACCAGAACTTGCACTGAGGTCGATCTTTAATCGCGATCAACCATGCCTGCGCATAACCGCATGAGAAGTAGTCCCCCACGTCATGGATACGAAGGCTGAACGGCAATTTAGTAGCCGTACTGGATATCTGCGCGGCCAGCCAATCCACTGGCCGCGCCTGATCAACAAGAGCGACAAGATTCTGAGCGAGCAACTCGGGACCACCATTGCCCAACAGAAACTCGCACGTCCTGTAGTTGCGAAGCCGCTTATGACGCTGCGCATCGGACTGATAGCGCACACCATTGCCATAACATAACCGACGACAGAGATCAGTTGCATTGACGCAGGACTCCTGCCGCGAAAGACTGAAAGCCCAACCCACCTTGCTATTCGAGGTCAATTCCAAACCAAAGTCATGAACCATCGTTGCCCTCCTAGTACTGGTCCGGCAGCGACGCTGCCTACCGGAGGTCAACCGGCTGGGCTCCGCGGTCAAGGCGGCAAGAAGAAACTGAACCCAACAAAGCAAACCCGAACGGCTTGACGGCGGTGGGCGCTCAGCCGGTACACTTGGAAAACAGCGGAGATAATGGACAAGGCAGTCTTATCCGCACATGCGCTCGGATGACTGGTTCAGGTCGCGGTAGATCTAGATGCGACGAGTGCTAAAGCGTTCTTGGTAGCCAGGAAGGCAAGTACATTCGACAGAGCGCTCCTCGCCGATCAGCGAGATTACGTGCTCCAGGGTTTCTGGCGGGATTCGCATTCGACCTATTCTAAGGGCCAGATAAAGGGCTTCGATAGCTGCACTGTCACCGAGCGTGGTAATAACCATCGGATGGAGAAGTAGATCGAGCGACCAGCCAGGCACAGCAGTCATCAGATCAGCAGCACGGGCGCGTCCTTTCTTCTCATCAATAACAGGGAAGTAATTTCGCTTGACTGAAACGGCTATTGTTGCCGCCTCACCGTCGTCAAGAGAATTAGTATTGGATGTCAGCTGACCAAATATCTCGTACTCTTCGTCGGATAATTCAGCTGCCACCGCAGTTCCAGCGTCAAGCATATTTTGCAGGAAACTATGGCCGCCGTTCCTTCGACTTGTCTCATGCGTCAATTCATCAACGACCGCTTGCGGCACGACAATTTCGTTAGGAAGGGCCAACAGGATTCGCTCGCCATACGTGCAAGCGTTGAGATTGATTAGAACACTGGTGTCAATTACCAGTGGTCGGCGCTCACTAGTCAGGGAGCTGGAGAAGGTCATTGGTGTGTATTTCCTCAAGCTCTATCTGATCGACAATCTCCCGCAATTCGACACGTCCAATCTTGAGCAATTCAGCAAGCTGCCCCTCTGACATGAGTTTGCGTTCCCAGACCTTATGTGCCATGAGGCTCATTCGGTGCGATAGTAAACGGTTTTCAGCGGTCCTGACTGGATCGGGACGGTCAGCCATGTCGCCCAGAACTTCCTTGGTCTGCTGATCGGTGATTCCGCCATTTTTCTGGAACCAGTCCCAAGTGCCTTTTTTGGCGAGGCCCAACGTTTCTAATTGACGCGTGCATGCCTCGCGAGAGACGCCATGCTGGTGGGACAGCAGAATAATAAGACGGCGTGTGATTTTGCCAGTGATTTCCTTGAGTCGGTAAAAGCTTGCAGAGAAGGACTTGGTAGGCATGAGAAAGGCGCGACCAAAGGCATCGGCATAGCGCTCGTCGCGCGATAGAAAGCGTTCATCGTCTTCAAGTACTTCCGGGGTGTGGCGAGTGCCATAGAAATGCCCGAGCTCATGGGCAGCAGAGTGAACGCGGCGAGACAGCCGATGGTTGGAGTTGAGGAAAATGCAAGCACCAACACTCTCGTCATAGTGAAACAAGCCAGCGACCTTGGACCTGGAAGAAAGGGGGCGTTGAAACAGTCGGATGCCGAGGTCTAGTTCGATAATTGAGAAGATGTCGGCAATTGGTCCCGAACCTAGTCCAAGCCAATCGCGCAATTCCTGAGCATGTTTTTCGGCAAGTTCCATTACGTTGCCCTGATTGATACCACGCTCGGGCGGATAGTTTCGTTTTTGCGGTATACCGAGAAGGTCTCGTAACTCAACATCGGCCTTGATCAGATCGTTGAACAATTGAACTGCTTCAGTGGTATGAGTGTCCTCGGTTTCGCGCAATTTACGGAATCTTGGCATCAAATCAATGTGGACAGCTTCTCGGCGCAGGAGGGCGTTTACAGATAGACCATAATGGCGAGCAAGTTTCTGTAGTTCTTGAATGCGGACACGTCGGTCGCCTTTCTCGATCGAGACAAGAGTCGGGCGAGACATGCCTATGACTTGGGCCGCATCATCCTGGCGAATATTCGCGTTCTCACGAGCTATTCGTAGGCGCCGGCCGATTTCTTGTGCGGTCAGATCATTTAGATCGGTCATAGTCTCCTCCATCTATCCAGCTGTTCAAAAAACTCTGTTCTCCTTGTGCGGAGATAAATGTTCGCCATTCCTCGGCATGGGCATTCAAGAAGTCGCGCAGGTTATTCAGGGTATCTTGGAAAGAAGCGTCGGTTGCTTCGGCAATTTCCCAAACATGAGGTCGCAAGGCTTCATCAGGCAAACTGGCCATGTCGGCAAGCTGATGCAGGAGAAGGGTTCCCAGGCTGCCGTATTCGACCATGATGTCTCGATCAGATTTTCGGGAGATTTCTGACAAAGACTGATTCAAATTCGGGGCGCTGAGATCTTTGACGACATAAGTATCTTCAGGCTCGTCGACTCCGGCGGTATGCAGACTAAGGCGCCTGAGCAGACAGGCAGCGCACAGTCCACATTGCTTTCGACGCCCGCCGATATTCACTATACTGCGGGTCATCCAGCATGATCTGGTGTTAACCAAGTCTCCTTTAGTTCTGTTTGGAAGATCTAGGAAAACGCGCAGAGTTTCGCCTTTTGTAGACCATAGCCGAGGTTGCTCAAAGTGAACTTCGTGACCGAGCGCTTGATTTACGAATTGCTCCATTTTTCGGAAGAAAACAGGATGACTGCGGTAGTCTGGAGGAATTCGGTAGATGGGCAGCAATACCGGTCCCAAAGCGCCTTGTCCGCTTTCGGGGACAATAATGCGTTTCAGATTAGAGATATGAGCTGCTATGGCAGTGACAGCTGCAAACTGAAACGCACGCGATCGGAAACTGCTTTCCCTGGCTCTGTATCCTTTTACTTTGAAAGGAAGCTGAGTGAAATAGTCCTCGCCGTTCTTCCGCGATTGGCGCGTGTTGGCTACTCGAATTCTGAGAGCTTGATCCTTACTGTCGCTAATTGCCGAGACTGCTCGGGAATCCAGCCCCTCGCTATATGCAATGACGAAGCTCTTATTTCGAAAACTGATTGGCAGTTGGCGTGAGCCGAAGGGTGAGGGGTTCTTCGCCTGAATGAATCTGAAGTGCCAGTTGTCGCAGGTTACATGACGAAGTACTGCTAGAAGGCTTTTTAACACGTCTGTTCTCTGCCAGGTATGAGGTTCCATCACTGGCACGGTCAGATACAAATCGCGGCTCCATCCCTGTGAGCGCTGCCAGCGACGGTCAGCTAACTCGATGGCCGCACAAAGAACGAGTAGGTCATAATGCAACGGACGACAGCCACTTTCATCCAGAGAATCCATAGCCTTTGGATCAAAGACAATCTCTCGACCGATTTGAGCCACAATGGCATTCGATGGACAAGCGGAGTCAGTCTCTTGCTCGCTCTCAATGACATGCAGGTGTTTGCCGGATACTGCTGGCTTGGTGGAATTTATACTCATTTATTCCGGTCCTCCATCTAAGTCACGATTTTTAGCGAGGGCAGCCTTGAAAGCGCGTTTGTTGCCGGAGATTAGCGCATCACGAATGGCACTCCGATCAATGGCTTCGAATACCTGGTCATGACGCGCCATGTACTCAACACACACAGAAGGCTTGATTTTGCCGTGGTCGCGCATACAGATGAGTTCCTCTTTGAAGCTACTGTGTGCGCTCTGAATCAAATCGCCAGTAGAGCTGTCTACAGCCAGAGCCCATGCAGTTGCAAAAGGCATTTGGTCTCGGAAATTGGCAGTCAGTTGTTTCTTCAGGTTGTCGGTAAGCGGTGAAACTGGGTAGTCTCCAAAAATGTTTTCAACTGAGAGTGTGGGAAACAGATCCATCTGAGGGCGTTCGAAATGAGCCTTGAGATCACTCTGGAGAGAAGTAAACTGCTTCATGTCTACATCACTTACATCACTAAGTATGCTGTGGCATGCGTGAGCGGTACGCTCAGCCAAGCTCGAAGCATCAAGGTGCAGCTCATTACCGTAGTGCTTCCAGGGGCGACTCAGCGGTGCTTTTTTGAATGGCCCGTCGATCATGGACCCTCTCCGTCGTTAGACACCAACTATCATAACCTGACAAAGTCAAAAAAGCACGCTTTTCCCCTGACATTTCTCGCAAAGGTCCAGGGTGCTTGAGATACAAGCAGGAAATGAATAAAAATCAATACCACGCCCGATGTCAAGAAAATAGAATTGGTGGTGGTGGAAAAGATCTTTTCGCGGCAGGGGGCAAAGGCGCTTTCCTCGCCCTTCGTGTGCATTTTGCTGCTTAGAAGAGAGAAAACTGTGGACTGCCTATAATGCACACCACATTCAGTGCCGCAATCGTAGCACATCAGACATCGAGACAAGCGTCGACGGGATGATTTCCTTGCTAGGGGCTGCTAGGGTGGGCGGGCGATCGGACGGGGACCGAGTGCAGCCGCAGCAAGCTGTTCTTTGAGTCTGGATATATACACCTGCAGGTCTGTTTGACATTCGTAGGTAGGTGCTGTTGCGAGATAGGCAGCCAAAACAACAAGAAGAGCCTTGATCTCGTGGATAGAGAGCGTTGAAGGCTCGGTTTCAGTTAGCCGGGTGACTTCATCCAGCCAGGTCGATTCTGACGCCTCTTGGGACCGGACAGCAGTCTTCTGTGCCTGCCTCTGATCTCTATAAGCTCGCATAGACATCTCATAGGCAATGCGGCGGGCTGCCAAGCGACCGGGAGGCATATTTTTAGAAAGAAGAGTGGTAGGGGGCTGGGTTTGGGTAGAACCCGCCCCCACCACATCGTTATATTCGTCCGTACAAATTGCAAAGAAGCCCTGAGCCAGGTCGTCATAGTCGTTTTGAGCAATTTCCTTGCGGCGGTCATATTCGGCGCGCCAGATGTCGCCGTGTTTGTAGAGGGTGTCTCTGGAGCATCCTGCTTCTTTGCGCAGCTCTTCGGTAGTGAAAGACCGCTCAGTTTGCGTTAAGGCCTCGAGGGCCTTTGCTATACGCTTTCTGGCATCGCTTTGACGATTAGCATTCTCGCGGACCCACGAAATTGGTCTTACCGGTGAGTATTTCTGAGGTTCTTCTGCCTGTTTATGAGCAGGACGCCAGTTGGCGGCGCGGTCCACCTGGGCGAAGGCATCAGATCGACCACGATTGATCTCATGGCTCTGTCCGTTATTTCGTGACCGGAGAAACTCTTCAAGTGCCCACTGCCGCTCCTGTTCGTAGCCATAGCCCAGTGCCGGCAGGTCACAACTGGGGTCTCCATAGAAAAGGTAATGACCCACGCATTCGATAGCCTCTGCTCTCTGCGATGGCCCTGTAAGACCATTCAGGTGATAGAGCCGACCCTTGTACCAGTTGTCGATAATGATTCCAGGCGGCATCTGGTGGAAGACAGCTCTGACAAAGTTCTTGAATTCTCCTTCCTCCTGGGCCGTCTGGTTCCTGTGTATGGACACAACGTTGTTCTTCGGCTCACGGCGACCATGGGCAATTGCTTCGTTCTTTCTTCTCTCAAGCTGTTCGACATGAGCCTTGAGCTTCCGGAAAGCAGCAAAGGAGTTAGCATCACCATCGAGCACGTCGATGAAAAGCTCAAGAGCCTGGGTAGCGTCGAGCTCGTGACGTTCGTATTCGACTTCCAGGTCTCTTTTGTCTAGCCAGGCAAAGCCTGATTGCATGGGTAATCGAAGTCCGAGGCCCAAAGATCCGTTGCCTCCGGGGTGCGGGAAAATCTCGAGCTGCCCTTTGCCGATCTCAAAATCGTTGAGGACCAGGAGCTTGACGAGATGCCTTCTGAGATCCGCACTGTTAATAGGTTCTTCGAAGAAGAGATACAAATGCCAGCCACCGCTATAGCTGGATCGATACAGAGAAGAATTAGCGAGACCAGCTTCAGATAAAGCCTTCAGCAGCTTATCTAGCGATTGCTTGTTGTGATAGCGGCTGTTCTGATCTATGTCCAGGACCGCGAATCGAGTGGCCTTCCCGGCTCTGCAACCGATGAAGAACTTGGGATGAGCGCAGGCGATTGCCTTGAGAATCTCTGAGTCCGGGAGCTTCCATTTCTCGTTAGCCGAGTACCAGGAACCACCGGAGAGAGGCTTGTAGATATAACCGAAACGGTGAAACAGTTCCAGGAACTGGGCTACACAAGGCTCCCACCCCTGCGGGAAGTGATGCTTGCGATCAAAGCGCACGATTCTAGCAGGCGCACTCTCAGACTCTGAGCGCGCTTGGAGCTGTCCGGTAATGATGGTCTCCCTTTCTTAATCTGGGACGTGTTGACCTACCCGGACCGTTCGTTTATTCTGATTGGACATCGCGAAACTTCCAAAAACGCGACGACAACTGAATAACGAGTCCGCTAAAGGTCTCACAAAAGACATCGCCAAGCGATGTTTTTTTGTTTGGTTTGTTATTCCTTTCTAGGAGGCAACCGCCTCGATATATCTTTTCGATATGCACCATTTTTGGTGGCATCGTTCGATGACACTATATTAGCTGCGCAAAAAGCGATCAACACTTTACTTCTCGAACAGATCGTGTGGAAGGGGCTTTCGCCAGCCTGGAAAATTTCGAGCCTTCGGTCTGGAAATGCTCTGACGGCTCTTTATGCCGGGCATCGTGAAAGTCCATTTTGTATGGAGCTACCCAGCAAGAAAAGGCTGGAAGCGTTTTCCATGGGGTGGAAATAAATTTCCAGAGTCCCAAAAGAACCCGGAAGCACCCCTGGAAGCGAGGTTGGAAGCGGCTAGAAAACCACTTCCAACCCCTGCAGAGCCGGAGCTTCCTGCCTCCCAAAAGTCTGACACCGGATTGGTCCATATCGGTCACTTCGAGGGCGGGCTAGAAACAGCCAGGAAATCTTCGATACCCTATCGAAACACTTCCAGGCGGGATGGAAAGAAATAGCAGAAATTACTTCGAACCCATTCCAAGAAGAAAAGAGGAGAGCCGGAACAGCTCTTTAGTCGGAGGGTACAGGCTGGAAATGATTTCCAGGGGGCTGGAAGCAGAATAGAAGACACGGTAGAAATCCCAACAAAAAAATTTCCAGAGTTGAGAAAGGCCCAGGAGCAGCGATCTCCAGCCTGGAAGCGATTTCTACATGGAGGCTGGAAGCGTTTCGAGGCTTAGAGTAAATCCCGGCTGCAATGCGGCTTTTGTGAGCAAGAAGAGGTTTTCCTTTCAATAGAAAAGCTCTATAATCCTTACTGGGTCAGGATTTACGATATCCACCCTATACGCAACGGATATAGGAAAAGTAGTGTCGCGAACAATATCAGTCAAAGAAGCAGCAGCAGCACTGGGGATTACACCAAGGGCCGTTACCTATCGCCTGGAGAAGGGCCAGTTAAAAGGCAATCTGGGCAAGAACGAGTTCGGCGTACCAGAATGGCGCATATACCCAAACAAGGAGATCATGACGGCTCTCGCTGAAAAAGAAGAAGAACAAGAGTCGAGCATCGATGGACCGATAAATTTCGAGCCTGGCGATGATGTCATAGAGGCAGAGTCTGTTGAATCTGCGGAGGAAGCGGAAGAAGTCGGACAGGACAACGAGCCACGGTTTAGTAACGAGTTTCAAGCCATTGTGGAGCAATGCGTGCGCCCACTAGTAGATGAGGTCAAGACGCAGGCACTAGCCCTGGCAGAGAAGGATCGAATAATTGAAGATCAGAGCCGGCAACTCCGCCTTCTCCCAGATCTCCAGAGTCAGGCACAGCAGGAGCGCCAGCGAGCCGAAGAGGAACGCAAGGCAGCAGAACTCCGGGCACTGGAAATAGAAGCCTTGAACAAGCAAATAGCTGCCATAGAAGCGGAGAAAAAAGAGCTGGAGGATAAGGCCAATCAGGCCAATATTCTGGTTGGTGATCTGGAATCTTTGAAGGCCAAGGTAGAAGAGCTGGAACGTCCCTGGTGGAAGAAGTGGTTTCTGCCGAGACCTGAGTAAAGCCTAGACCGACAAAGGGAGATTTCCTGGAAAGTACTTCGTCCGTGACTCTACCTATGATCTGCCACCAGCCGCAAGCCTACCATTCTCGCAGGAGCCACCGCTGACTCATCGATTGGCTTCTCGATTTGCAGGTTACTTCCTAGTCGTATTGCGCTAAGGCACGCATTAATATGCGCCAGAAGGCATCAATTCTTTCTATTCGCCGTTTCCCATTAAGCCAAGATGAGGCAGGGTTTCATATTTGACGGACTGCCTTGCAGGCAGAAGTCAAGCACAGATCCGTTTTGAAACATAGCGACGATCAAGGATGGACTGGGCTGTCATGAGTCTATTGCCAATTTGACCGGGATCCTTACCGTCGGTCTATAATAGGTAAAGATGTACCGAAACGGCATAATCGGGTTTATAACAGTTTCTATCGTCGCACTGATTGTGCCGCGGCTTTGTTGTTGCATTGACTTGGTCCCAGAGGCACAACCCGTACACCACAGCTGTTGTAGACCGGCTGTCAATACTGATAGTTCGACCGGTAAGAAAGATCGTAAAAGCATCAAAGAGCGATGCGACTGTCAACAGGAGGGGGTGACATACCTTTCTGTTTCGTATACATCCGATTCTTCCGAGGACAGTCAAACGGCGAACCAACCGGTTTTCATTGGACAATCGACTGATTTCAGTTCATCTGATGCCGGCGGAGCACAAATATTCAAACGCGGACCACCGGATATACCTATTGTCGGCTCGACAAAAGTCTATATAGTCTACGAAGTCTTTCTCAGCTAACCCCCGTCAACGCGCAAGAAACTAGCTCATCGTCAGATGGCTATTATCTTGCGTGATTTGTTGTGCGGCAGATGGCGCGTAGTGCCATATTTCTTGGTTGAGAGAAATTTATGACTAAATCTAGGTTCTATCTATACCTACTAATTCTCTGTTTTGGAGGACTGGTCGGGCTTGCTGATGCCCGAGAGAACTCCAAATGGCGAGGTTACCTAATTGATCGGCTTTGCATGAAGGCGGTTAAAGACGATCCGAAGCCTCAAGACTTTATACATCACCACACGAAGAGCTGTCTTTTGATGTCAGCTTGCAAAAAGTCTGGTTACACACTCTACACAGATGGCAACTGGCTAATGCTCGACGAAAAAGGAAACCGGTTGGTAATCAAGGTAATCAAGGCAAGTACGCGAGAAAGCGAGTTTCTTGTGGAAGTCGAGGGCCGAAAAAACAAAGATTCGATCAAAGTTTCGAAGATAAGGGAAATCGACCAAGAAGAGGGAGCAAAGAAACAGTGACAGAGCCATCCTCGGACTTGAGAGAACGGATAAGCGGTCTGCTAAACAATGCAGGCAAATGGTCGAGAAAGAACTTCTGGGGCGTAGTGACGATTGTTGTAGTCAGTATTGGCAGTGTCTTCGTTGTTCAGACGTTCAAGAAACCAGGACAAATGACTGTACTAGAAGCTAACGTCATGGACATGAGTGCCATGATGCCACCTCGGGGAGCCATGCCTGTAGGACTGGCTCAAGCTAAAGAGACTGGGATTGAAGGAACAATTACATACACAGGATCGGTAGTGGCATTTGAAGATGAGGATGTATACCCGAGAATAACTGGGCGAATTGTCGAGATGCCAGTTTATCCAGGGGATCGGGTCAGAAAAGGACAATTGCTGGTCAAGTTAGATCCGGCCAATTCGTCGGAGTACGAGGGACGGGCGGACGCAGCTGAACATGCAGCGGACTCTGCTATGCATGTTGCAGGCTCTGTCAAAGCAGACTTTGAGCAAAAGAAGTATGAGTTGGAGGCAGCAAAAGAAGCGGAGGCGGCTGTCCGGAAATCTGTTGCGGAAGCACAGGCAGAATTAGATTACTGGATGCCTGAGATACAACGACAGGAGAATCTTCTCAAAGATGATGTCGTATCTCAAGAAGAATACGATAGTGAGTTGGCGAAGTACCGTGGCTCGAAAGCTAGATTGGAACGGGCAGAAGCCAGTCTGAGGCAAGCGATCAAGTCAAAGCTAGCGGCTAAAGCTGCTTTCGAAGGCGCAGTTCATCATGTTGGACATGGATTTTCTGCGTCACAAGAAGCTAGGGCCATCGAGAAGACAGCGAAAATAATCAACAAATACCGGGACATTATCGCTAAAGACAGCGGAGTGGTTGTGGAAAGAGTGATCAGTCCAGGGGTGGTAGTAAATCCCGGAATGGTTATCTTACGCGTGGCGCACATTGATAAAGTGCGGATTCAGGCGGAAATTTCCAATGCTGATATTAGTAAAGTCAAGCTTGGAGCCTTAGTGCACATAAAGGGCGCGGAAGGGTCACCGGAAACCGTAGATGGACGAGTGACTTCCATTTTCCCGGCTGCAGACAAAAAAAGCCGAACATCCGTTGTTGAAGCACTTTTAGAAAACCAAAAGCCGACGCCTGGGGGCAGGTCGAATGTCCGTGAGGTTGTTAGTGCAACTGAGTACAGGTTCTTGCCAGGTCAATACGTAATTATGAGCATCGTCACTGGCGACAAAACCGGGCTGACTGTACCTACACGGGCGGTTTTTCGCAGAGGTGGCAAACCGTTCGTGTGGCTTGCTGTTGCGCCAGGAGAAGAAAAGAAGCCCGGCAAATATCAGTGTCCGATGCACCCGGACGTAATTTCCGACCAACCAGGCGAGTGCCCCAAATGCGGGATGAAGCTCGAGAGAGTGGATCATAAGGAGCATGATGGGTCAAAGTCTAAAGAAGAGAAGAGAACATACACCTGTACGATGCATCCGGAGGTACGTTCCGATAAGCCCGGGAAATGTCCAAAATGTGGCATGGATCTGACGCCAACAGAGCTGTCAGGTGGAAAGATTGCGCAGTTGATCTCAGTGAAGACCGGGCTGACAAATTCCGATAGAACAGAAATCGTTGAAGGACTTGAGGTTGGCGATGAGGTAGTAGTGCAGGGATTCGAGGATTTGCAGCCGACGATGCCGCTTATAGGCGTTGAATGGACGGACAAAGAAGGAATCGAGAAATTGCCCATGGCAAGCGAGGTGGCGACAAATAGACTCGACAAGGGCAATAGCTGGCAGTTAGAACAAATGGTCGATCATCTGATGATGTCGATTTCAATGAAACCAACTCCACCGAAGAGCAAAGAGAACAGCATAGAGATCAAGCTGGAAAAACATGGCGGTGGCAAGGTTTCAGGAGCTCAGATTACCGGGACATCGTCAATGCCGAGCATGGATATGAAAGGGCCTGATTTGAAGGCATCTCAAACCGGCAATGGCTACAAGATAAATACCGACTTTCATAGCGGTCTCTGGAACATTGATCTGCTTATAAAAGGCGTGTCCAAGGAGCCTGTAAGGCTGTCCATTGATGTGGAGGTGCCTTAGGTTATGCAGACCGGCAAAATAAAAAGGGAGCCTAGTAAGGAAAGAGGTTTCAATATCTCGAAATGGTCGATTGATCATCCTTACACGATCGCTTCGTTTTATTTATCCATGCTGCTGCTGGCATTTATAGCCATTGGCTTCTATATGCCAAAGCGCATGATGCCTTATGTGGAAAGCCCTATGGTCGGCATTGTGACCATGCAGCCGGGTCTTTCAGCCGAGGAGATGGAGCTCTATGTCAGTAAGCCCATTGAAGAGCGAATGGTCGATATCAAGAAAGTTCGCTATATTCGCTCGTCGTCTCAAGAGGGGCTTTCGGTTGTCTCTCTCGAATTTCCGTATGGCACAAACATGCAAAGAGCGCTGGTCGAAGTGGAGGCTCTCATGTCTGTTGTTCAAGCAGACCTGCCTCCGACAGGGGCTAATTTCAAACCAGCCTGGGTACTTCTGATCGATCCATTAAACCTGCCTGTTATCTCATATATGGTGACTGCGCCTGGCTGGGACCCTGTCAGGTTGCGAGAGTTCTGCGCCAATGAGGTCGTCAACAGACTCAAAAGAGTGGATCGAGTATGGTCGGTATTTTCATTCGGTGGCTACAGACGGCAGATGCAGGTCATTCTAGACCGGAAGAAATTGGCAGCTTATGGACTGTCAATTCTTGACGTGCGGGATGCCATAGACAAGCAGAATGTAGCAAAACCCGCTGGCAGGCTCAGCTATGACAAAACGGAAGCAATAGTTCGTATCGATTCACTGGCCAAAGAAGAAAAGCAGGTAGAGAATTATCCGATCGGAGCAGTTGGCGATCGGGTCATATATGTCAAAGACGTGGGCAGAGTAAGCGATACATTCTGGGAGTTGCGCTCAGGCTATCACTTTATAGACCACGGGAAGATAAAGAAGGGCGTTGAGGTCAGTGTTCTTCAGGAGCCAGATGCTAGCTCGCCATGGGTTATCGAAGGATGCAACAAGGTCATCGACCAAATTCGGAAAGAGAATCCGGGATTGCAGTTCGATGTAAGCTACGATAACTCCCATTTTATCGATATTCTGATGGATAACATGGTCCATGAGTTGGTCATGGCGATTGTCATGACCGGGGTCGCGGTATTGTTGTTCCTTGGCAACTGGCGCGGGACATTGATCTCAATGATCACAATTCCAATGTCCATGGCAATGGCGATCTTGTGCCTCTTACCGCTTGGAATGACGCTCAACAGCTCGACTTTGATCGGCCTGCTCCTATCTATCGGGAGGCTCGTTGATGACTCGATCATTGATATTCACGCTATAGAGCGTCACTTGCGTATGGGAAAGGATCCCAAAACAGCAACCATAGATGGCATAACCGAAGTCAGACTGGCGGTTGCAGCATCCACGATCGTGCTAGTCCTGGCGCTGTCTCCGTTATTGTTCTGTGGTGGCATTGTCGAGCTCATGTTTGTAGGTCTGGTATGGCCAATAGTATTCGGGCTTCTAGCTTCGTTCCTCGTATCACTTACCCTGACGGCGGTACTGGCGGAGAAATTCCTAAAGGCAAAGCCAGAAAATCCAGAGGAATCCGATGAGCATTGGTTTGAGCGCAGACTGAGAATCCTTGTGCTTGATCCTGTCGATCGGTGGCTAACTGGTCTTGAGCGGTTGTACGCGGACTGCATCCGCTGGATGCTGAAGCATCGTTTCGTGAACATGGCGAGAATTCTCGCCACCATCGTCCTTGGATTCACGTTCTATTACTTCATCGGTAGCGAGATGATGCCCTTAGCTGATATCGGGCAAGCGTATGGCATGCTAGAAGTCGCTCCAGGAACGTCATTTCAAGAAACGGAACGCATTGTCACTAAGGTCGAGAAGATCATGTCTCGCTTTCCGGAAATCGAGCGTGTGTCGACAGAGATCGGCTTTGATCCGGGCGGGACCTATTTTAACGGCTATAACATGCGAGACATGAACTGGGCGACGTTCATGGTCACACTGAGCGATAAGGACAGAAGAAAAAAGACTATCTGGGACGTTATCGATACGGTCCAGGAAGAAGCACTTAGAACCATACCTGGTATCAGGCGCTTTCAGATCAAGGAGATGGGTTCTGATGTAATGGCGACATCACAGGCGCCTATATCGATTCTGGTTACAGGCAAGAACATGGAGATACTTACGAAACTTGCCAAGCAAGTCGAAGATGTAGCAAAAAAGACGCCCGGAATGTACCAGGTGGCAACAGATTGGGATCTCTGCAAACCAGACTGGGAAATAAAAGTGGATGCAAGACGAGCGATGGAGGTCGGTCTTACTCCGGCCCAGATAGCTGAGCAAGCATATTATGCCATCACGGGTGCTTTGACTGATGAATACTATCGGCTGCCAAATGAGCGACAGAGAACGATTCAAGTTCGATATGAAACGTCCGACAGACGTGACCCAGAAGATCTTCTTTTGATGACGGTTACAACACCTGACGGTAAACAAGTTCCGCTCAACACACTGGCGCATCTTGAGTATCGTCGCGCACCAAACTTTATCAATCATGACCAGATGCGAAGAGCCGTTACCGTTATGGGTTTCTACCGAATGAACGGGCCACCGTCGATGGATTTAGCGATGGAAGTGATGATGAAATCTATGGCAAAGCTCAACTTTCCGCCAGGGTACACGCTCGAGATGCGTGGAGATATGACCCAGATGATGGATTCATTTGCGAGGTTATTTGCTGGATTGGGCCTAGCAGTGCTTTTCATTTTCTTGGTCCTTATTGCACAGTTCAGGGGTTTCTTGCAGCCCATGCAGATGATCTTCTCTTTACCACTAGAGTTGGCAGGAGTGTTTTTCGCTCTCTGGCTGGCTCATCAGACATTTTCCAGTGTCTCGATAATGGCCATAATCGTGCTCACGGGCATGGATATCACCACGGCGATTCTCCTGATCGATCATATTTTGCGATACAGAAATGAAGGAATGCCGAGGGATGAAGCGATTGTTCGTGCTTGTCCGGAGAGACTCCGGCCGATTCTCATGACCTCGACGATTACCATTCTCGTTATGATTCCGGTTGCTTTCTTTCCGAAGACTGGCATTGACGCTTATTCTCCGCTAGGAACAGTCGTGATAGGAGGACTAGCAGTGGGCACCATTTTGAGCCTTTTCGACATTCCAATTATGCACGCATACATAGACGACTTTGTTAACTGGGTAGGGCGAAAGCAGCATCATGACGAGTAAGCAAGAGATAGAGCGGTCCGTTGATATAAGACAACGCTGGTGGACAGTTACCGGTGTGCAACTGCTGGTCGCACTGGTCGGAATAGGCGTGATTGGCTTTGTATCCAAAACGCAAGAGGTAAAGCCAGTAATTGTGCGGACTGAGGGTGAATCGGATGAATCCAGACAAAGGTTGCTACCGATTGCATTTTTGTTGAGAGAAACGGAGACGATTGGTCTGTCGGACAAGCAGGTTGTTTCGCTCAGCAAGCTTCAGGAGGAAGCCCATAAGGAGCTTTTGCCTATAGACGACGAACTGCAGGCAAGACAAATCGTCTTTGACGATTTCATGAAGTCTCACAGGAATAGGCAAGTATCAATGGAGGAGCTTCTCCGACAGGCAAAGTCAGTAACTGAGACCGGCCACAAGAAACGTCTAGTCCTGGAAAGGTATAGAGAACGAGCTCAGAAGTTGCTTTCTGAGGAGCAAAGAGTCGAAGCGGGCCAGTTGTTCATGGGAGTAACTGAACCTGTAGAGAAGCAGAAGCAGAAGCAGAAGAACAAGCACAATGACAAGGAAGCAGCAATATGAAAGTATCTTTTCTTGTCAGATATTCCCTGGTGGTGGTTCTTCTGGCATTTCTACAATCTGCTGAAGCTCAGGAGTTGCGGCCTGCAATCAAAGACTCATCGGCAAAGAAACCGGCGGAGCATACGACTACGGATGAAGTCTTGTCTGGCAATCCGATCAAACTGACGGTCACCAAAGATGATCTCTCATCTGAATTGCCTCGACTGGATGAGCCACTGGCTCTTGGAGATGCGGTTCAGCTTGGGCTGAAAAACAACCTCGAATTTCTTGCATCAAAAGAGGAGTGGTCCGGTTCTAAATATCTTGCCAGGGCAGCTTTAGCTCGCTTTGGTCCGCAGGCTTCGTTCAGCACGTTTTATTCGTCGTCGAGCATCAGCCAGATGCTGTTCTTCATGGACAGAGATATAAGCCCGGCGCCGATGCAACCAATTGTGCGAGGCAATTCGTTGCATTTATTATTTGCCGGTTATCAACCGATATTCACTGGCGGTCGCCTGCTGGGCGGCTATAAAGCTGCTCGAGCTATCGAGCGTCAGACTCTAGCCAAGTATCAGTCGGACAGGATTAAAGCCGCTCTGGTTATCAAGGAAGCATATTGGAAAGCCGCCTGGGATCTTGCAAGGCTGCAAGTATCCGAAGACTATGTCAAGTACCGGAAGTGGAGCGTTGGGCTTATGGAAGCCCGATGCAAAGAGGGAAAAGTGCCACGGGCTGACCTTCTTCGTGAGCAGGCCGAGCTTGCCAAAGCGCAGCAGCAAGTAAACAGCGGTTTTCGAGATTACAACACTTCGCTTCTTGAGTTGAAAGTGGCTATGGGTGTCAATGTAGGCTCACAAATCAGTCTGAGGGATGAATTGAAGTATGTGTCCATAACGGAGGAATACTCTTCTTTTCTGAGTGAGGCCCAGCGAAATCGGCCGGAGATCATGCAAGCCGATAACAAGGTCAAAGAAGAAAAGGCCAAGCATATGGTTGTTAGAAGTCAGTATTCTCCTCAGCTCGGAGCCTATGGGATTGCAAGCAACACCACTGGACAGACTCCGGGAGTCAATGAGTCAGTAAATGGACAGTGGGGTGGGACGATATCGGTGATTGGCGGGATAACACTGTTTGATTCCGGTAAACGGCTCAATGAGCTTAAGGCCGCCCGGGTCGCGATTCGGCAAGCCGAGATTGATCGAAGGAACGTCCACCTCAACGTAGCAAAAGAGGTGTCTCAAGCCTGGATCGATTTGGACATGTCCAGACGGAATGTCTCATTGGCAGAAGCAGAGGTAACTTCAGCCAGGGAAGATGAGAGACTGTTCTATCGACGATATCAGGTAGGGAAAGCAATCGAGCTCGATTATTTCGTATCGGGCGTTCGATACTTCGACGCTCGCCTCAGGCTTTTGGAAGCCATTTATCAGTATCGAATAGCGGAAGCCAAGCTTATATGGTCAAGCGGAAATGTGTAGGAGACTACCAATGCACCCAATTGAAAAGAACTCTTGCCTGCATGCACACTGCTAAACGTGAGTGTTATGTCAGTTAGACGCACTAAGAACTGCTATTGTATGGAACTCTCGAAAGAAGTCTTGACGGATGATAACGATCCAGGAGGCGGAAAGTGGACCCGCTAACCATTTACGGATTAGTCTCTGTCAGCTTGATGATGTTGTTTTATGCTCTTGAAGGGCGTTCGCATTTGTTTGTTCTTGCGTTTGCAGCATCTTGCGTACTGGCATCGATTTACGGATTTCTGCAAGGAGCATGGCCGTTCGGGGTTGTCGAGTTGGTCTGGTCAGGGGTAGCCTGCAAGCGCTGGCTGAATTTGCGAAATCTTGGCGAGGACGACTCAAAGACTTGAGATAGTTTTCGCTTACTTAAGAGGAACAAGAAGAGTACGAGCTTCTTCCGGACAACTTGCTTGAGCTGGTCATGAACTCAGGTCGAGATCTTGACTATGGATCTATTTTCAATGAGATAGCGAGGAGAATCAAACAATACAACACGAACTTGTGATACGTGCCCGGTATTCCAAGAAAAAGCTCTAGAAACTTGTGATACCGGGCACGGGAAGTGCTAGGATCGCCTTCGAAATTCTTGAGATACCAGGAATTGAAGCAGAACAATCAGCGCTTGAAAACCACCTCTTTGAAAGCTCCCGAGAATCAGCTCCGGAAATACACGACCTGGCTCAAACGTCAGCCGCTCTCAGACTCGACCAGGCGATCCTATGGCAGCCGGGTCGGCCGGTTTCTCGACTATCTGGCCGATACTGGCGAGGACCTGGTCGGTCTTTTCAACTCGGCCCGCGAGTTCGAGCACGTACTGAAATCGTACAAGCGTCATCTCAAGGTGAAATCGAAGCTCAGTCCGGCGACCGTCAACGCGCATCTCACGGCTATAGACCATTTCATCCAGTACAGCGGCCAGCAGCCTCCAGAAGTGCCTAGAGAGGGCTTGCCTAAGGAAGCTCCCCGGGCACTCGAAAAAGACGAACAGAGACGCTTTCTGAGGGCAGTGGCCGGCTGTCGTCGAAGCATTGACCGGGGAGTCATTCTCCTCCTGTTTTATACGGGAATTCGTATTGGCGAATGTGCCGCGCTCAACGTGGATGACGTATTCGTGGTCGGTCGGAAGAGGAAGGTGGTAGTCAGAAGCGGAAAGGGAGATCAGTATAGGGAGATCCCGCTCAATGAGGAAGCCGCGAAAGCTGTCCAGCACTGGTTGAAGGATCGGGAAGAGCGATTCAGCCAGGTTGCGGTGGAGCCGGCTCTATTCTTGAATCCGCAGGGTCGCAGAATGTCCACGGCCGCCCTGGACCTGATTGTCCGGAAAGTCGGAGATGCTTGCGGTCTTCCTATTTCTGCGCACAGGCTTCGACACACGCTCCTGACCAACCTGGTCCGCAACAAGACGGACCTGGTCATTGTCGCCGAGATCGGGGGGCATAGGAAGCTGGAAACGACCAGAAGGTATACTTTGCCGACTTCTGGCGATAAGGAGAAAGCCTTGGATGAATTGCTTGAACAATGAGACTGATTTGTTGATTGGTAAGATAACAAGGTTTGGATAATTGTTGATTGGTCCTCAGAATGAATACTATTACTCAAGAAAATGAAATTGATAGACGGCGATTGGTTCGAAAAGGTCGATTATTAGAAGGTTTCACAATCGCATGGAATTCGCTCGAGGGAATTATTGCCATCGTATCCGGTATTATTGCCGGGAGTATTGCGTTGGTTGGATTTGGTTTTGATAGTGGCATTGAGGTGCTATCAGGCTTGGTTTTATTGGTTAGGCTATCTCTAGATGTACATGAGGAAAAACGAGAATTTTTTGAAAGAGTCAGCTTGAGATTGGTAGGAGTATCATTTCTTCTTTTGGCCGGATATGTCAGCTTCGACTCAGTTTCAATGCTTTCGCGTCATTCTGCTCCTCAGGAAAGCATGACGGGGATTGTTTTAGCAGTAGTATCCCTGGTTGTAATGCCTTGGCTAGCACGGCAGAAGAGAATTATTGCCGCTTCTATACAAAGCGGTGCGTTGGCTGCGGACGCCAGACAGACTGATTTCTGTGTTTATTTGTCAGTCATACTTTTGGTCGGACTGGCTCTGAACGCATTGTTTGGATTCTGGTGGGCGGATCCTGTGGCCGCTTTATTGATGGTTCCTCTAATATTCAAGGAAGGTTTAGAAGGCATCAAAGGAAATTCGTGTTGTAGCGATTGCCATTGAAGAGTACAGAGAGAGAGATTGATAGTGTTGTTTTCTGGGCGACGAACCAGCTGAAGATCCTTATGGCCCATTGCAAATGAAAACGATTATCATTATAATCATAACATGATGAGATTATCGTTTGAGAACAGACAGGAGTCCGGTGCACTCTTAGGAACTTCATTCCTAGATTCACTTGGCGTGGCTACATCAGCAATTTGCATCATTCACTGTGCCTTGATCCCTATCCTATGTCTCTTGCCGGCAGTTGGTTATTTCTCACATGATGATCTAACCCACAAAATACTTGCATTCTGGGTTTCGTTGTTTTGTTTGACGGCTATTGGTTTGGGATATTCACAACACAAAAGTGTATCTGTCATAGCCCTGATGGTACTTGGGCTTTCTCTGGTCCTTTTTGCGACCTTTGGACATTCCCTTGGGTTGTCTGAAGGCCACGAAGTTGTACTTATCTCGATTGGCAACTTGATTGTGATTCGAGCTCACTTTTTGAATAGGCAAAGGTTGTCATGCGGAAACGCTTGCAAAAAGTAGGTCTTCCACAACGATTCCATTTTTCCTCAGGGTACCTTTTGGGTAGTTCGCCGTTCAAACCAGAGATAGAGAGTTGGTAGCAGATACAGTGTCAAGATTGTTGAGCTAATCAAACCTCCAATTACGACTGTAGCAAGTGGACGCTGTACTTCGGCACCTGCAGAGCTTGACACTGCCATAGGTACAAATCCGAGACTCGCCACCAGAGCCGTCATGAGGACGGGCCTCAATCTAATCAACGCCCCATCGAATACAGCTTGTTCCAATGGTTCGCCTTTGTCTCGCAGAATGTTGATGTAGCTTACCATTACAACCCCATTGAGGACCGCCACGCCGGATAGAGCTATAAAGCCGACCGCAGCAGAAATAGAAAACGGCATGCCTCTGATTAGAAGAGCGAAGATACCGCCCACTATTGCAAATGGAACACCAGTAAAAATCAAAAGAGATTGTTTTATGGAGCCGAAACTCGAGAACAAAAGGATAAAGATCAAAAAGAGAGCTACGGGCACTACGATCATGAGGCGCTCTTGTGCATGTTGAAGGTTCTCGAACTGTCCACCCCAAGTTACATAATATCCGGAGGGCAGTTTCACCTGCTTGTCCAAAGCCTTTCGAGCTTCGTCTACAAAGCTCCCGATATCACGGTTTCGCACATTCAGTTCAACTACAATTCGTCTATGTCGATCTTCTCGCGAGATCTGATTTGGTCCTTCAATGATCTCAACGGAGGCGATTTGCTTAAGAGGAATGCGCATTCCATTAGGTACAGGAACAAGGAGGTTTCTCACGGTTTCTAGATCCTTGCTTCCTTCTTCGATCATTCTAATGATCAATGCGAACCGTTGATCACCCCTGTATACAAGACCGACCTGTTTGCCTGCGATAAGAGATTCAACAAGAGTGTTTACGTCCTCGACGTTCATTCCGAGTCTTGCTATTTTCTGTCGATCTGGTGTAATCAACAATTGCGGTAGACCAGCGACTTGCTCCACCTTTACATCAGCAGCACCTTCAATCTTTTGGACGACGCGACTAATCTCTTCGCCGGCAGATTTGAGCTTATCTAGGTCTTCGCCAAACACCTTGATAGCTATGTCAGAGCGCACGCCAGATATGAGCTCTGCAGTTCGTAGTTCAATTGGCTGAGAGAAACTGAAAACCGCGTATGGGACCTTTTTTTTCAGTTGTGCCGAAATCTTTTCGACTAATTCTTCTTTTGTCTGAGCGGTCTTCCATTCAGACTTTGGACGAAGTCCGATGTAGAGATCGCCAAAATCAACACTCATAGGATCAGTGGCAATCTCTGCTCTTCCAATTTTTGTCACCACTTTGGTGACTTCTGGAAATGAGAGAAGGACTCTTTCAGCGGCTGTAGCCGTCTCAATCGATTGACTCAAGGACACACTTGGCAATTGCTGAATTTGGGCAGCTAAAGCACCTTCATCTAGCCTTGGCACGAACTCAGCACCAAGCGTTGGAAAAATAATTGCTGCAGTCAAGAAGAGGACGATTGCAATGGACACAGAAATAATCTTGTTTTTGAGTGCCCAAGCCAATGATGGGCGATACAGACGTTTGGCAAGTATGATCAAGAAACTCTCTTTATCAGAGGTTTCTGCTTTCATGATAAATGAGAGCGAGGCCGGTATGAACGTCAGGGAAAGAAGTAAAGAGCCTACCAGCGCAAATACAACGGTGGCAGCCATTGGCTTGAACATTTTTCCTTCGACTCCAGTAAGAGCCAAAATCGGTAGATAGACAATGATGATTATTGCTACAGCGAAAACGACCGGACGGCCGACCTCGAGGCAGGAATTCAGTACTTGATTCTGTATTGGGGGGTTATTCTGACTCTCTCTCCTTTCCGGTTCGGAGACCTCCCGGAAAGCGTTTTCTACCATTACAACGGCGCCGTCAACTATCAGACCAAAATCGATGGCTCCCAGACTCATCAGGTTCCCTGAGATGCCGAAGGCAGTCATCAGAATGGCAGCAAAAAGCATGGAGAGAGGAATGATGGCTGCTACTAACAATGAACCGCGCCAGCTTCCCAAAAGTACGAGGAGAACTACTATGACTAGAATTGCACCTTCGGTCAGATTGGCTTCTACAGTCTTAATGGCTCTTTCGACTAGATCGGATCGGTTGTAAAAGGTCTCGAGTTCAACGCCGGGTGGTAGGGATTTCTTGATCTGCTGGATTCTTTCATGAGTTTTCTCTGCTACAACACGGGAATTCTCACCCCGCAGCATCATAGCTATACCGATTACCACCTCTCCCTTTCCATCAGCGGTGACTGCACCCTGCCGCACCTCGGCACCGAGTACGACCTTTCCAAGATCGCGAACATAGACAGGTATACCTTCTTTACCTGTCTTCACCACTATTCGCCCTATGTCTTCGAGGGTCGTGACTAACCCAATACCTCGTAAGACATACTGTTCACCTATTCGTTCTATGTAGGCTCCACCGACGTTCTCGTTATTGGCGGCTACGGCTCGCATTACATCGTGCAAAGATAACTCGTAAGATTGCAATTTCATGGGATCAAGACGAATTTGATATTGCTTCTTGAGCCCACCGAAGCTATTGACTTCGGTAATTCCAGGAACTCCGATTAACTGTAAGCGGACAATCCAGTCTTGAATTGTTCGCAGTTGCATAGGCCCAAGAGCGGCATCAGGACGAGCTTTTAGTTCGTATTGATAGATCTCTCCTAATCCTGTTGAGATCGGTCCCATCTCCGGCGTTCCAAGTTCAGCTGGAATTTCTTTCTGGACCTGCGTCAAACGCTCAAGAACCAGTTGCCGAGCAAAATAGATGTCAACGTTGTCCTTAAAAATGATTGTCACAGCAGAAAGCCCGAATTTCGAGATGGACCGAATCTCTTCGATTCCAGGCAACCCTCCCATTGAGACCTCCACAGGGAAGGTAATGAGGCGTTCGACTTCTAGCGGAGCAAGAGCTGGAGCAGCGGTCAAAACTTGAACCTGAACGTTAGTCACGTCTGGCACAGCATCGATGGGAAGTTTACGCAAGCAATAAACGCCAGCGACTACAAGGAGCACAGTGAGAAGAACGACCAACAGTCTTTGTTTGACAGAAAATTTTATGAGCGCATTTATCATCAGTGTCCGTGTCCTTCTCCTAGATCTTCTTTGAGAAGAATCGATTTCAGCTTGAATCCGCCTTGAACGACAATGTCTTGACCGCTATTCAGACCGTGTTTGATTCTTCGCATTCCGTTCTGGAGGTCTCCAACAACGACCTCTTTTACTTTGTAGCGTCCGGGCTCTGAGACAAGAGGAACGAAGAGAGCATCTTTGCCACGTATCTTTTGAATGGCTTCGTCAGGTACCCATACTGCTTCGGTTACGGCATCTGGAATCGAGATGGCTACCTCGACAAACATATCGACTTTCAGGAGCTGTTCTGGATTTTGTGTTTCTATCCTGACTTTTGCAGTTCTGGTTTCTTTATCGAGTTGAGGATCGATGTAGGAAATTTTTCCTACGAGAATCCTGTTTCGCATAGAGGTTGTTGAAATTCTTGCAGGGAAATCAACTGAAAGCTGCTGGATCTGCGATTCTGGTACATTCGCGATAATCCAAACATTTGATAGATCGGCTACGGTGAAGAGAGATTTGCCAGCATCAACTCCGACTCCGGGGTTCACGAATCGCTCAATAACCGTTCCTGACATTGGAGCGCGAAGGATAATCTTCGATGTGTCGTGGTTTTCTAGACCATGTCCGGTCAGTTCAGCACCCACAGCCTGTAAGCCGCTTTTGATATGAGTCAATTCAGCATCGGCTGTTGCCAACTCAGCTCGAGCTTTCGCGATTTCACGGTTGAGTGCGATATCACTCTGATACTCAAACTCTGCTTTGGCTTGGCTGTAGTTCGTTTCAGCAGCAATCACGTCTTTTTTGGCTGCCACTCCAGCTTTTTCAAGCATAGTGAGTCGGTCACGATCGGCTTCCGCCTTTTCTAGTTCTGACTTTGCTTTTAAGACCGCCGCACGATTTTCAGCTTTCTTAACACGCTCTAACTCTACTTTGGCTAGTTGTAAACGTGTCTCAGCTTCATGCAACTTGCCATGCATCTCCGCAGCCTGGGGACTCGATAGCTCTACAATGGGAGCACCTTTTCTTATCCGTTGGCCGAGAACTGCATAAACCCTTTCCACACGCCCAGAAAGCAATGAGGTAATGTTTTGTAGTTGATACTGATTGGCTTCAACTGTGCCAGTGAAGATGATTGACTCTGATAAAGGACCAGCACTACTCTTGGAGATCTGCAGGTTGAGTTGATCCTGTAGATCTCTGGAAAGAATGACTTCATCCTCATGGTGCTCCTCAGATTCCTGGCTGTTGACTATCTCTTTGCCAGATTGATCTTTCGAGCACCACCAGATTATGCCAAGGCTTGTCGCTATCAGAATCATCAAGACCAGGGCTATCGTTTGTTTTGGTTGTAATCGCATCAACGCTTGTCTCCAGATAGTTTAATTCAAGGGAGTGTTTACAGCCTGCTCGAGGTTGGCAAATGCCTGCTGGTAGTCAGCTACAGCATTCAAATATCGATTTCTCACCTCGACGTTCGCTTGTTGTACGAGGAGTACGGAGTTTAGATCTAGTTGGCCAGCGTCATAGCCCAATTGAGCCAGTTGAACGACTTGTGATGAAACGTTCAATGCCTGGCCCTGATAGATCTCAATTTGTTTTCGTGCAACCAGTAACTGTTGATAGGCATCGGAGACCTCAGCGGTCACAATGTTTTTTTGAGCTAAGAGCTCCTGCCGCAATTGCCGGATGTTGGCACGAAAAAGACTTATATCTCCCTGCTGAACGTTGAAAATGGGCATCTGTATTTCAGCGGCCACGAAGTAACCACGGAGTTTAGGGCCGGTTGGTGGATTGCCATTAATGCTACGGCCAAATGATAGAAAGCCACTTGGGAAATTCTTCGAGATAGAGGCTGTGAGTTTTGATTTGTTGACCTTTACGTCCTGCTCCAAAATTTTGAGCTCCAGGCGGTTCGTCATAGCCCGGTTTAGAAAATACTCTAGACGGGGAACGGGCCTATCAAAATCTGGCAGAATATCGTTCTTTTCTGCGCGAAGACGAAAAGCAGACAGAGTGGGTGTACCAAGCTCGTTGTGAGGGGACTGTGCTAGAAGGATATTGATCTGTTGCCTGGCTCTTACTACCTGTTGGTTGTCTCGCTCGAAATCGATCAGTGATTGAAGGTATGCTAGCTGCGCTCTTAAGACATCAAGCTTGGGGATGTCTCCTGCATTCAGCCTATTTTGGGAGGCATTGAGTACTTTCTGAAATAATCCTGTGAGTTCTTTGGCTGTAGAAGCTCGTTCCTGAGCCATTAACAACTGGATATACTGTCTTCTGGTTTCTTGTCGAAGTAGCCATAGTGACCGCTGAATTTCAAGGTCTGCTTGTTGAACCACTTTTTTGGCTGCCAGGATTTGAAAAGGTACTATCCATGGACCGCCAATTGGAATAAATCCTCCCAATGTGTACTCTTGCATAGCGATGAATTGATTGTCTATTGCAATGCCTGGATTGGGAATTTCTGTTGCTCTTGCGATTTCGGACTTGGCAATTCCCAGTTTGGCGCGAATAGCCATGGCACGGGGATTATCGTTTATGACACGATTGAAGCAAGTCTTCAGACTGAGAGTAGTTTGCTGGTTCTGTGATTGTAATTGGGACTGAGCATCTACCTTTTGTAGGCAGATGATGGCCCAGAATGCAATTGTCAATAAGCAAATACGGGTCCAGCAGTTGAGCTGGTGGCGAGACCTTTTTCTGATAATCATTATGGTGTACGTGGCTTTCATTTCCTGAGACATTGCTTGCACGTTCCAAATATTTCCAGAATGTGGTTCTTGATTTTGAAACCGTAAGTATCTCTGATACTGTCTTCGAAATCGTCAATTAGACATTCGTCCAAGTGCACACTGGACCTACATGATTCGCAGATCAAGTGATGATGGTGTTCTCCGGGCTTTATCAACTCGTAGCGGCGCTCACCATCACCAAGGTCCACAACTTGAACCAAACCAGCTCTTACGAGCGACTCGAGAGATCGATAGACTGTAGAGAGCCCAGGTGCTTTGGAGTCGCTCGTGCGCATCTGGTTATGAATGTCTTGGGCGCTGCATAGCTCATGAACTTGCTCTAGCAGCGCCAAGACCTTCTGGCTGTTGCGACTGAGTTTTGTCATTTAGATTTACCTTCTTTAGCTCGATAGATGCTGGATCGAATCCACAAGCATCTATTCAAAACGCCACAAAGTTGTCTATCCGGATCGATCATCCACCTTCAATGACACTGTCTTCGGTATCACAAGGGCAAATGGTCAAATGCTCAGGTGTGAGCATCCGGCTAGATTGTCGTTTTCTAAATCAGGAAAGACATATTCATCAGATACAACTTTGGCTTGTTGCTCAAAACGTACTGATCTCGGTGTTCTACAGGGAAGTGGATTCGTCTTGGTGGCCCTGTACTAGTAATAGTCAGTAAAATAGAAATGAGATCTTCAGTGGTACTGATGGGAATACCGGAGCTTTCAAGTACCTCAATTTTTTTGGAGCTGCAGCAAGAATGTGTATGACCGCAATCGGTGCACAAGTCCAGTAAATAAGCGGAGTCAGCGGTTAGTGAATGATGTTCTTGAGCTTCTACAGCTTGGGCATCGGCTGGACAGGAACATACATGTTGAAGGGAAATACAGCCGAGGAACAACAGTACTAATAGGACTTTTCTGAAGATCAGAAGGCAACGCATTATCCTTCAAACTCCCTACTGTCTCGACAAATACTGTTGCGACCGTTCTGGCTTGCACATTCAGCGCCTTCTACTTGAATAGTGGTATGAGTAATACCGAATTCGTCTTGGATCATTGATGAGACTTGCTTTAACACATCTTGAGGGTTTACACCGTCGTTCAAAATCAGATGGCCAGACATTGAATACAAACCAGTGCTTATAACCCAGACATGAATGTCGTGAATTCCTTGAACGCCGGGGATCTCCGATATAGCAAGACGCAATCGTCTCATGTCAATGTCGCCAGGGGTTCCTTCCATTAAGATGTTGGTGCATTCAGAGAGAAGTCTCCATGTGCGAGGAAGAATCCACAAAGCAATCAAGAAACTGATAACAGGATCGACAAAATACCAGTTGGTGAAGAGCATTAGTGCGCCACCAATGATCACGCCGACCGATGCTACAAGGTCGGCTAAAACTTCGAGGTATGCAGCCTTCATGTTTAGCGAGTTTTCGGAAGAGCCGTGCAAGGTCTTCATTCCGAAGAGATTCACACCAAGTCCTATAACGGCAACTATCAGCATAGGAAGACTCTGTACTTCCGCAGGTTCCGAAAGTCGTCTGTAGGATTCGAAGAACAAGAATCCTGCCATGGCAATCAGTAATAGTGCTGTCAAAAAGCCTGACAGGATCTCGGATCGGTAGTATCCATAAGTCTTTCCGATGGTAGGCGGCTTTGTAGCGAACCATGCAGCAAGAAGCGCCATCAGCAGAGAAGCGACATCAGCCATCATATGACCTGCATCTGCTAGAAGAGCAAGACTACCGGTTAAGAAGCCGGCAACTACTTCGACGATCATGTAGCCAACCGTAACAAAACAGACTAATCGAAGCTTGTTGAGATTCCCTTGGCGAGAAATGCCCGATAAATCATGTTCGTGGTGGTTCTCTTTTAACACACGTTCTCTTTTGATTGGTGTAGCAAATTCTAGAATACACTCTCGCATTGGTTCTTGAGCAGTCCTTGAAGTCACGTCGGTAATTTTACACCGATTAGTTTGTAAACTCTAAAATGCCTCAAACCCGCATCACATCTCTTATCGGAGTGACCGCACGGACGGAATGATTATCACTCTCATTCTCAAACAGCTTCAGCGATAAGGCTCAAAACACTTATTGGCAGGCAATTTTCGGTCAAATCTTGGCGATTATGGGAGTGATTCCCAGTTTTGAAAACGGAGCAAATCCTTTACTCGTTTGAGTTTTCGGCGGGAAAGCATTCAAAAACCCAACTTGACAACACCCGAAATCCCCCCTACTGTAAGGGTCTTCAAGGATTTACCACCAGGAATGGGAATCAATTTCACCGATGCTGTTTGAAGCTGCTGACACTCCACAAGAAGGCGTTCTCGCAGGAGGCGCTGAATTAACCGATAACCTGGTTCGGTTAATGGAAGATGCAAACTTTTCTAGCCTCGAAGGACCACAATTCAGGAACATCTTTGGATCGGGTTCAGGCTCTATCTCAGGTGGTTTTCCAGAAGCATCTTTTGGAGCGGATGGAAGCATAACGTTCAATCTTGGCGACTCTTCGCTGTCTCTTATTGGAGCAGATGGTGGCAATATGATACCAGGACCAATGGGTGATTCAATGTCATCTCTTCTTCAAACCACGGCTGGGTTACCCGGGGGTATGGGTCTGATTGGATCGTTCTTTCAGTTTTTGGGAGCCCTGTTCACAAACATGACCACAGCCGCTTTGGATCCATCTTTGCTGGCTCAACAGGCTGTCGGCTCAATCCGAAAACTGGGTTAGGAGGTGAGTCTATAGAGAAAAACAACACTGACACGGTTTATACAAGGATGATGGCAAAGCCTTCATCCACTTACTAGACAAACAAACAAGGATAGAGATGTTTAAGTTGAAGCAGATTGATAATTTTCCTGAAATACGGGACAAGCTAGATTTGGCCCAATTGATTGAGCAAAGCGAAGACGTGTGTCTTTGTCATGCCGCCACTATATTTGGCATCAGCAAACCTGAAGCGAAAAGGCAAATTCAGGAACTCATTCTGGTAGTGTTGCCAGGATTCACAGATAGGCAGAAGGTTTGAAGACGATGCAAGTCATGACGAATGTCACGAACACTCTTCTTGCAGGGCCCTATGCATACTGCGAGAATTCAGCATTGCAGCATCCGTATAGCGATATTTACTATAGGCTCAGATTACTTGGCTCGTCTTCGAATGATCGTCGAGGAGAACTCCTTCGGAACCTATCTAAAGAAGCCGGTTTAGCGAAGACGGACCAGGTAAAGCTTGAATTGCTCACAAGTCTTCCATGGTTTGAACCGACCCTTGTAGAGGAGATCTTTTACTTGTCTCTGAGGGAACGATTTGCCTATGGAATGCTAGATGCCGACACGCTGAAGACGATTCGGCAATATAGTCCAATAGTTTATATGGGTGCAGGAAATGGCTATAACGCATGGCTCTTAGAACAGCTCGGAGCCGATATTCTTTCGTTAGATGCCTTTCCTGTCGAGGAAGGTTCCAACTGGTTTTTCAACACAAGATATGGATTTCCATCTGGAGATGGGAAAAGCTGGACTAAGGTGCAAAAGGGAGATAGCACGTCCCTAAGAGGCATTCAGAACCGTACTTTATTTCTATGCTGGCCACCGAAGAATTCCATGGCTGCGAAGTGTCTGTCAGCCTACTCTGGGAATACCCTCGTATTGGTGGGAACCAAGAAATCTTGTGCAAATACAGCTTTCTTCCGTGAACTAGAAAGAAATTGGGAGCCACTTTATTCGATAAAAACAGGAGTATGGAAGAGCCTACACACAGAATGGTTGGAAGTCTATGAGCGTAGACAGTTTGCAGCCAGTTGATTTTCGTTTGTTTGGAGCAGGACTATGTCGCACAACAATTTCAAAGTCTCGGATGGTCAAGCGATTACGGCTAAATCTGAATCGGGAGACGCCCATCTTTCCAGCGCAAGAGAAGAGATAAGTAACTCAACAGACTCTCAATTTGTCGGGTCAATGCGTCAGGACACATCAGCCGGCATAATTCCATCGGGCAATGTGGATAACAGTGGCTCTATTACGTTCGGACCTGGCGATGGTCACAATCACAGCAGTACACCAGGAGTGGATGCACAATCAGGTAACCATTCTCCTGGCGACGGTCACAATCATAGCGGCTCTACGGGACAGTCCGGCAACCAAGGGGATGGGCACGATCACAGCAATAATGCACAGCTTGGCAATCACTCTTCTGGTGACGGACATAACCACAACGACACTACAGGAGACCTTCAGACAGGAAGCCATAGTGCCAGCGACGGACATAACCACAGTGCTTCCACCAATGCTCAATCAAGTTTAGCCACTGGCGATGTTGGAGCACTGAACGAGCAAACTAGAATGAGCCAAGATGCCGCCAGATTAGGTTTGGGAGCACGAGATATCGCGCTCATGCAACAACTAGAGGGGTCGGTACCCCATTCATCTCCACGTGAACTTGCAGAAAGACTTAGAGCAGGGAGAAACAGAGGTGGAATCCTGGATTTATCGAGGCAGGACGATAGCGGCGTAAGAGGTATCGTCCCGGTTCCATGCTAAGTGATGGGTCGTCAAATTGACGGATGTAAGACGAAGTCAAAAGCCCTTTTCGTTAGTGAATTCAGCAAAACAGGGCAGGATCTCTGATTCCGGCTCCCAGTGCGGCAACTTGCATGCCCCGAAAATCATTTACCCACTAAGATTTCAGTCTTTGGTGCTATATTACATATTACGTAAATTATCAATATTACGTAATATGTAACTTCTGCTTGTATGATAAAATCAAACCGGTATTGCTTGCGGCGAGAAGAATAACGATGGGACGGCGCGGTTCGATAACAGAAGCTCAAGTTTTTGAAGCGGCTGATACCCTTGTAGCTCAGGGACGGGACGTTACTCCAACAGCCCTGCTAGACAAGATAGGCAGCGGAAGTTTTACAACCATCTACAAGCATTTATCCGCCTGGGAAGCATCGCGGGCCTCCGCCGTGACGGATAGGACAGCTGTAATTCCCGAGGCAGTTCTTTCAGCTTTTGGCGCTGCCTGGCGCGCCGCCTCAGCCGAAGCTGGAAAGGAAGTAGTGAGAGTTCGAGAACAGGCGTCTGAAGAGGTTACGTCCGCTAAGGCTCAGTTTCAAGAAGCGCTTGCCACTATAGAGCGACTCGAAGCAGAGAGTGAGGCAGACGCAGCAAGAATTGCCGACTTGGAAGCATCGCTGCATCGCGCAGAAAATGAGAAGGCGGCAATCCAGGCAACAGCCGAGCAGTTGCGACAGCAACTATCAGAGATAAAGAGCAAACTTGAAAAGACCGAACGAGCAGCTGCCGAGTCCACAATGAAGGCCCAGGAGGCTACCAGTCGAGCGGAAAAAGCTGATGAGCGCGCAAAAGCATCCGAAGAGGAAGTTGCCTCAGCACGAAAAGAAAAGGAAGCGGCTATACAGGAGGCTGCAGAGCTACGAGGTAAAGCGAGTACACTGGAGACTCAGAACGCTGACCTGCTGTCTCGCCTGGCTGATC
>JAGQHH010000120.1 GCA_020431945.1 Cyanobacteria bacterium HKST-UBA02
TACCTGGTCATGGAGTATGTCGAGGGTGTCAGTCTGGCGGATGCTCTGGCCAAGAGCGGGGCTCTTCCCTGGCAGAGGATCGTCTCCATCGTGAGTCAGATCTGTGACGGCATGACTCACGCCCACGAGCGCAGTGTCGTTCATCGCGATCTGAAGCCGGGTAATATCATGCTCACCGAAGCAAACGATCGCTCCGAGCTCGTCAAGATCGTCGACTTCGGTATAGCCAAGGTCGAGTATGGATCGGAAGAGGAAGGCTGGTCGACGGATCCCGGAGGGCTGGTGGGCAGCCCGCTTTATATGAGCCCCGAGCAAGCCAGGGGCGAGGAAGTAGACTTCCGCTCCGACATTTATTCTCTTGGTTGCATCATGTACGAGATGCTCTGCGGGCACCCGCCGTTTATGGAGGAGACGCCTCTAAAAACTATCAAGGCGCATCTCTATCAGACCCCGCCACCTCTCGAGAGCGGCACCGAGAGCTCGCGTCCGGCCAGGGACCTGGCGACGATCATTCTGGATTGTCTGGCCAAGGACCCGGAGAAGCGGCCTGCGTCGATGGCGGTGCTCAAAGAGCAGTGTCTTTCCTGTGGTTCCGAGAATACGAGCATCAAGGAAGTGCCGGTCAGGGCTAAAAAAGCCTCTCTGATTCTGGTTGCGTCTCTTCTATTGATCGCAGCCATTGCAGTGCCCTTTACCTACAATCGGATGACCAGCCGCCGTTTCGAGCCTGTGAAGCAGAAACCTGCTCCGGTGAGTAAAGTACCGATTAAATATTTCGAGCCCCTGAAGCTCAATGACAAGTTTCGTCTGCGCTCCGGGATAGCCACCGATGATGCCTTGAAGACACTTATCGGGGAGGAGGTCAAAGAGCTCAAGCTCGAAGGGAGCACCGATATCACAGTGGAGGGCCTCAAGCACCTTCGCGAGCTTCCTCTCGTCGCCCTGAATTTGAAGAAGACCAGGCTGGGCGATGAGGCGATTCCTGTCATCAATGAGCTCAGGGGGGTGACCCGTCTCGACCTGAGCTGTCTAGACATCAGCACTGCAGGTTTCAAGAAGCTCGATCTACCGAAGCTGCGGTCGCTTTATGTGGACGAGTGCAAACATTTCGATGATTCGGATCTGGAGTTTATCATCAGGCGATATCCTCACTTGCGTCTTCTCAATGTGTCCAGCACTCCCATATCAGAGAAAGCCGTGAGCAGTATTCGCCGCCTCAAAGATCTCGAGACTCTCGAGGTGGCCGGTTTGAAAATAACAGAGAAGAACATGCGGGATCTCTCTCATCTCAAGCTTACCAAGATCAATCTCACCGAGAGCAAAATGACACCCGAGGCGGTTCTGATTGCCCGGGACTTCAAGATGCTCCGCTGTATCGAGCTTGCTGTCAACACCGGTGTAAACCGTGAGGTAGTTGAACAGCTCCGCAGTGCTTTTCCGAAGGATAAGATCGACATCACCTATTATGAAGGTGAGACCATCCAGCAAATGGAAGGCATAAAATCTGTGTCTGATTTTCTTGGGGGCGAACCCGACCTCGATGGCCAAGACTGACGAAATTTGCTTTCGCTGCCTGAAGCCGAAGAGCTCCAGAACCTCCGGCTTTGTCACTCAGTGGATAAGTGTCTGCTCCTGCGATGCCATCGATAGTGGTGAGAACAGTACAGACGGTGCATCTGTCGTGCTCTGCCGTGAATGCGGTAAGCGAATCAGCACCGGGCGCAAAGGGACTATCACACAGTATGTCTTTCGGGCCGACGCCTGCGTCTGCCAGAGACCGCTCGGGCTAGCTCCTTCTCCTGCTGATTCTCAGGGCGATATACAGCCTGAAGACACTGACTATGAGGAGCAAGAGCTGGATCTCGGCTCAAACAGCTTTCCTGTCGAACGCTATGCGCCACTTGCTATGCTCGGTCAGGGGGCTGGAGGACAGGTGCATCTCTGTCGAGATCGGCTGCTTCGCAAGAAAGTAGCGGTCAAGACCTTGAACCTTCTCGAGCCGGATGCCGCGGTGGCGTTTCAGGAGGAAGCCAGAGCTACGAGCCGTCTCGATCACCCCGGCATTGTAAGAGTACTCGACTTTGGTGTCACCACTAGTGGTGTGCCATATATGGTCATGGACTATTTCCCGGGACAGTCACTTGCCGGGCATATCCGGCATAACGGTCCTCTGGAGCCGGAGACCGCTCTATTGCTTCTAGTCAGGCTCGTTCAGGCTCTCGAATATTCTCATGAACAGGGAGTCTTTCATCGCGACTTGAAGCCCGAGAATATACTTCTCATCGATAACGGCGACGGCACCCTCGCCACCAGGCTCATCGACTTCGGTCTGGCTGCCGCCCGTCAGGACCAGGAGTCCACCTTCGTGCAGGGACGGACCCTGGTGGGCACCCCTTCCTATATGTCTCCGGACCAGTTCAATGGTCTCGTCTTCGACGCGCGCTCAGAGATCTATTCGCTTGGTTGCGTTTTCTTCGAGAGCATAGTCGGACGGCCGCCGTTCAGCGGAGGGACCGCTCTGGAGACCGTGATGATGCATGCTCGCCAGGAAGCGCCGTTACTATCCGAAGCGCTTTCCGATTGTCCTGAGGAGATCGAGGTTCTTTACAGGAAATGCCTGGCCAAAGATCCGGACGATCGTTTCCAGTCAATGAGCGATCTCGCCTCGGCGCTCGAGAGAATGCTTTATGGCGCGCCAGCGGAGCCCGAGACAACGAATAGGAAAAGGTCACATTTGCCTGCTCTTCTTGCGGCCTGCTTTCTTGCGTTTCTCGCCATAGGCTGGATTGCCCTGTCTTTTCATCAGTCGCCTGTACAGACAATGAAAGGGTCGAATATCAAAGGCCGGACCGGTAGATCCCGGAAGTCCGTAGTACCCGACCTGGAGTTGAGACGGAGAAAAGTCTTCGAAAGACTGATCGGTCACAAGTATGACGGCTATTCTTCCACCGTTGCCAGCGATGACGATCTGAAGCTCCTTGAGGGGACCGGGACACGACAGCTCATGCTCGATTCCTGCCGGATCACGGCTGCCGGTCTGGAGAATCTGCAAGATCTACCTCTCCGGTTTTTGAGCATCAAATATTCGGCACTGGATGATGAGGCGATTACAGTAATCAATAAGTTCCGCCAACTGAAACATCTGGATGTAGGTGGTGAGTCAATCACGGAGCGGGGCTTCAAATCCCTGGATCTTCCCGTGCTCCGGGTTCTCTATGTCGATGAGTGCAAGGGTTTCAATGATGCGGCTCTCGATGCGATTATCGCCAGATACCCGGATCTGACTTCGATCAATATTGCATCCACGAGTGTCACCGAAAGCGGTATCTCCAGATTAGCAGCCCTCAAGCATCTCATTTATCTGGACCTCAGCACCCTGCCCGTGAGCGCCGGAAACATCCGGGACCTGAGTGCCATCGCTTTGCAAAAGATCGACCTCACGGGGTGTCCGATGACTTCGCAAGCGCTTCTCGAGCTGCGGCGGATCAAGACATTGACGTCGATAGCTCTTTCCGCCAATACAGGGGCCGACAAAGAAACTCTGGCTGCTATCCGGCGGGCATTCCCTCCCGGCCAACTAGACATTGCCAATTTCATCAGCAGAGAAGGCAAAGACATCGGCGAAGCTGCGACCCTTTCCGATTTCCTGGGACCGGAGTAGAAGCTTTATCTGTATATACTGTTGATCGGAACACCGCCCGGAGAGCCGTTGAAGCCGCCCATGCCGGGACCGGTGTTGTAGTTGTTCAGATTGCCGCCGAAGCCGCCAGTTCCGAAGCCGCCGTATCCACCGAAGCCACCAAAACCGCCGCCATAGGGATTGTAGCCGCCGATGCCGCCGAGTCCGTATCCGCCATAGGGGCTGATTCCATAGCCGTAATTGTTGTTCGGATAGAGACCGAGACCGCCGCTTCCGAAATAAGGGTTATAGCCTCCGCCCATATAGGGGTTGTAGCCGCCAATTCCCCCGATTCCGCCATAGCCGCCGTAAGGATAGCCGTAGCCGCCATAACCGCCGTAACCTCCATAGCCCCATGGGGAGTAGCCGCCGTACATGAGACCGGGATTGTTCTTGAGGAGCTGGTAGTTCATATAGCTGTTGGCCCCGGTGGCAGCCAGGGCACCGGCGGTGCTCCAGAGAGCAGGGTTGCTCAGTGTATTGCCGACCCCTTCAGCAGCCTCTTCCGGGAGTTTGACCAGGGATTTGCCCAGGGAGCCGATTTTCGAGAAAAAGCCTTTCTTGGTCTCGGCGCCGGGGACCGTTTGTCCGGGTCCGGGCATATTCGGCTGATAGGGGACTGTCAGGGGCGAGAGGCTTGCCGGGTCCAGCCCGTCAGGAGAGCCGTAGGATGGATCCCCGGCCATCGAGCCGCCTGTCCCTGCTCCGCCCGGAACACCCGTTTGTCCGCCCATTTGTGAATAACTGGCCGGATCGCCGGGAGGCGCCTGGATCTGAGGATCCCGACTGCTGTACTGCTCGCGGATCCGGTCTTCCTGCTGGACTTGCGGTGGGACTACTTTCTTGACCCCGTGCTGGTAAAAGCCCGAGAGATCGTCTTCTTCCACCCAGTCCGAAGCCGTTGCCGGCAACGCCGTCAAAACCAGCAGAGCGGCTGGCAGCAACGTGGCTGGCAATAGATAGCGGGCAAAAGGATTTCTGGCTTTCATACCTTACATTATAGTCAATGCCCGAAAGGCGGACTCAGTCGTTAACCGATAGTACCAGTTGCGGTGTCGGGATGTGGTGATCTTCCCGGATCGGTACTATGCCCGTTCCCACTACGAAAAACTCGATCATGTGGGAGCTCCAGCCATAATTGCCTTCTTTTATGTCGACCCCGACGATACCCTCGGCGTGCATATGCTCGGCTTCGGCCTGCATCCGCTCCATGGCCAGCTCCCGGGCATCGTAAAGTCCCTGGGTGAAATTAGGCATCTCGATATTCTTGCCGATAGTGCCGAAAAACTGTTTTATGTTCTGGTGGGCGATGTGATAGACACAGTTGCCCATTACCATGCCCACCGGGCGGTAGCCGGCGTTGAGCATGGTCCAGAAATCCTGACCGGAGAGGTCGCTGGTGAAGGGCTTGCCGTTGGGAGCCCGGTATTTCTTGTCACCGTCGCGATGATAGACGGCGGTGCCGATGGCGACGAATTCTGCGAGATCCATATTCCAGGGCATATGCTTGACCTTGAGCCTCACCCCGACGATGCCGTCGGCGTCGAGCTCTTCGGCTTCTTCCTGCATCCTGGTCATGGCCAGCTCCCGGGCATGATAGAGGGCCTGGGTGAGGACCTCCATCTCCTGGTTCTGGAAGACATTGGCGATCTGAAAGCCAATATGGTAAATCGAGCTGCCTACCACCAGCCCTGCCGGCTCGAAGCCTGCCTCTTTGACCAGCAGGAATTCGTTGACCGAGAGATCGCTCGTGAAAAGCAGTCTCTTGCCGCCCTTCCCTTTCATATGCTGCAAGCGCTCTTTGGCGTGCGGGGGCAGATCCGGGTGCTCTTGCGAGTTGGTCATTCGTTCTCCTCCAGCAGTTGTTTATAGAACTCCTCCATGGGTATGTTCTCCATGACCCTAGATTTGAGCTCGTCGAAGCGGCTACCCTTTGGTGATGCCAGTTTCTTGTCTCTCAGATTGATACAGAATGTCGGTCTGGGTATGGCGTTATGAATCAAGTCGGGATCTTCGATGATCGCCGTGCCCAGCACTTTGAAGTGAACGATCATATCCCAGGCCTGGCTGTTGTCCGAGTTCAGCTCCACCCGCTCGAAGTCGTAGTCAACTTCCACTCCCACCACGCCGTCGGCGTTGGTGAAGCGGCAGTCTTTCTCCAGGCGGTCCATGGCGAGATTGCGAGCCGTATAGACCCCTTCGGTGAAAAGCTTGATCTCCTGGTTCTGCCGGGCGGAGCCGGTGAGCCAGGCATACATCTGTCTCTGGGTGGTCCAGTCTACATACATATAATAGGAACAGATTCCGAAAGCCAGGTTGACCGGGCGGAAACCGGCGCTATAGAGCTGCCAGAATTCCTGACCCGAGAGATCGCAGGCGAAAGGCTCGTGTTTCCAGCCCGGGATGCGCACCGCCGTGCCCACCGCCGTAAATTCATGCAGGCTCGAGCTCCAGGGACGGCGACCGGCCTGAATCTTGACGCCGATGACCCCGGAGGCACCGAGGAGTCTTGCCTCTTGCATGAGCCTGCTGACGGCCAGCTTGCGGGCATCGAGCATGGCATCGCTGTATGCTTTCATCTCGCCGGTGGAGAGTCTCATCCTGAACATCGAGGCGAAAAGATTGACGTTATAGAAAGAAGTCCCCATCACCTGACCGATAGGCTCGAGGTGCCTGTCTTTGGCAAGTAGAAACTCGCGGGTGGTGAGGTCGGAAGTGAAAAATTTGCTGCCTGACTCAGCATGTTTTTTCAAACGCTCCTGGGCGATAAGAGGAATGCCGCCTTTTTCGATCTCTTTGCGGGAGGCTTCCTGCAGTTGCCTCTGCCGGATCTCGTTTTCGGTTTTCTTCCGCCAGAACATGATCTCTACCTGTGATTAATCTTCTCTATCTGCCGTCGATGAATTTATTGAGAGCGCTCTTTGCTATGGCATTGCTCTCGGCAAGACCGGCAAGCTCGCTGACGATACTGTCGATACATTTTTCCAGATCGATATCGGAGCTTTTCAGGGCGATTCCCCGGACGATTTTCTGCTCCTTGGCGCTTACAGTACCATGCTTGCTTTTGATGATCTGGAATCCCACGGTCTCGAATACCACAGAAAGCTCGGTGACCGGTCGATTTTTCGAAAGGACGAAACCGCCTCTTCTGATCGTGGTGTGCTCCGGCAGAGCCGCCGACAACATCTTCGCCAGAGTCTCTACGAGCTCGGCGGCTTGCTGCTTCTCGGCTTTGAGCATCCGGGCTAGAACGTCGACCTGCAGCGCCTTGTCAAGGTCATCATCCATGGCAAAACTCTCGATGGGGTGCTTGAGACCATATAGTTTAGTCTCTTAGAAACCCCGGGCAGGGGGTATGTCCCAAATCACCCGAATTTCCCGATCAATATATGCACATGACCTCAGCTCTCACCAGTACTTGATCTCGCCTTTTCACGGGCCACGTTAGGCGTGAATTTGAAAGAGGTATTTCTACCCTCGAGTTCAGGCTTTGCGCCGGTAGTCGGCGGTCATGAATTTCATCCAGTCGCCTGAGTCCGTCTGTACCTGCGAGCTGAGGGTGCGGTGATCGGGACTTTTGATCTCGATAATGTCCTGATAGTTTGCCGTTTTGGTCGGGTCGGTGAAGGATGGACCTTTGCAATTCAGGGTCAGAATTGTCTCAGCGTTATTGAGCTCGCCGTCATAGATCCACATGTGGGTCATCATCGAGCCTACCCATGTGCCTTGAAAGCGACCGGTCTGAGGATTGAACCCCAGGGTCATCAGGGTCTGACCCTTCTCGCCGCCGGGTGTATCGCACAAGCCTTCGGCTACGACCCAGAGTCCATCCATGGATCTGACGCTTTCCTCGCCGCCGCTTTTCATCGGGGGCTGGTCCGGACCCATGAAGCATTCGGCTTCAAAAGCCCACTCTCCGAGGAGTTTTTCCAGCCACTCGTGCTCTTTTGTCGGGTCCGGCTTCTTGCAGAGATCCTGGCAGGTTTCTGTTTCTGACACTTTTTTCCTCACGGTTTGAGAAGGAGAGTTGAGAAAGAGAGTATAGATGAAGGCGGTGAGAGTTCCATTAACCCAATCGGCAGACCAGCCGGAAAGGGGCGGCATTCGCCGCCCCTTCGGGCACTGCTTTCTACGAGCAGTATTTGGCTAGGAGTCCCTTCTCTCTAGCCTGGTTGAAGAGCAGCTTGAAGATGGCTGCCGCTCCGAGCAGGTAGAGGATGTTGAGCAGGAACGCATTGAGGACGTATCCGCTCACATCGGCGGCGCCTCCGGCGAGGACGGCTCGCATACCTTCGAAGACGTGGGCTGCAGGCACGCACCAGGCGATATGCTGGAGCGGCTCGGGCAGTACGCTTACCGGGTAGAAGACCGCTGATACCGGCTGCACGATGAAGGGGATGGCCCAGGCCAGGACCTCGGACTGTGGACCCCATCTGACGATCAGCGCAGTAGCCACCAGTCCCAGTGCCCATCCCATCATCAAGAGGTTGCCGAATAGCAGGGCAACGTCGAATCCGAGAGAGAACATATTGAACTTGTAGACCACGGCGGCGATGGTCGAGAGGATCGCCATAACGATGGTCGCCTGCATCAGTCCCAGGATATAGCCGGCGGTGATGAACTCGCTCACCCTCACCGGGGCGGTGAAGATGTTCAGGAGGTTCCTCGACCAGAGGTCCTCGAGAAACGAGATACAGACCACCTGCTGGGCACGGTAGAAGACGTTCCACATGATTACGGCTCCGATGAGGAAGGTAATCATGCCCGGGACTGCGTTACTGACCTTGAGCATGTAGAGGGTGACGAAACCCCACACGAGAAGGTCCATAACCGGCCAGAAAAGAACGTCCATGGCCCTGAATGTGTTGCGCGAGCAAATGAAGATGTACTTCAAGACCAGCGCGTAGACTCTATTCCAGTTCATCATAATCTCACCTTTTCTTTCTCGTTTTGTCGAGCGATGGTTATAAAGACGTCCTCCAGGCTCTTGGAGCCGAATCGGTCCATGACCTGATCGGAGGAGCCCTCGGCGACGATGCCGCCGGCGTGCATGAAGATGATCCGGTCGCACAGCTCGGCTACGTCAAGCATGTTGTGCGATGTCGTGACCACGGTCATGCCCCGCTCTTCCTTGACGCGCTTGAGCACTTTCCTGACCTTGTCGGCAAGGTCGGGGTCGAGGCTGGCGGTGGGCTCGTCCAGAACCAGGAGCTCCGGATCGTTGAGGAGCGCCTTGCAGAGGTTGAGCCTGGTCTGCTCACCCGAGGAGAGCATGCCTGACGTCTTGTTCGCCAGGTGCTCGATCTCGAAGAGTCTGAGCAGTTCCAGGATCTTGTCCCGGGCATTGCGCACCTGATAGATATGGCCGAACACGATGAGGTTCTCCATGACTTTCAGGTTATAGGGCAGATGCACGTAGGACGAGGCGAAATTGACCCTCTCCAGAATCGCGACCCGGTCGGTCTCGATGTCTCTTCCGAAAAGCCTGATCGTACCCGAGGTGGGCTTGGTCAGACCGAGGAGCATGTGGAGAGTAGTGGTCTTGCCGGCACCGTTGGCGCCAAGAAGACCTACGATCTCGCCTCTTTTCACATTGAAGCTGAGGTCGTGAACGGCGGTGAATTTGCCGAACTCTTTGCGCAGATTGTTGATACTGACGATGTTTTCTACCATTTCCATTACTCCTGATCTAAAAATTGAGACAGCAAAAAGCAAGAGCACATAATCGTTATGGAGGCCTGATACGGCTGGCGCCGCCTGGGTGCCTCCATGTGCTCTTGCTTCTTTTTGTTATGACTGTGAGTCTTGGGGACGGAAAACCGGACCCATCAAGGAAAGCTAAGCTACGGAAGCAGCCTCAATGATGAAATATGCCTATTGCGATCGGTCTCATGTTTTCCCTCCGGGAAATTTGCATGGCGCAAGCGCCAAAAACTCTTCTGCAAATATACCACAAACCCCGACGATGGCAAGCACCAGTTTGCGTTTGGTTACGTTGCGCAGATCTAATTCTATATGAGGTTTTAGAGACGCTTAAGGTTCTGGTTAGTGATACTACAAATGGTACTACATGAATTTTGACACCATTGGTGATGGTAAGCACGGTCTTATTTGAAATAGAAAGTTTTTCGAAAGCCATGACAACGATCCCCCATCTCGGGGTGATCTGCCTGTAAAATATGGGTTCTGCTTATATCCCTTTCTCTTCAGAGCCCTGAACTATGGCGACGCTGACACCTGGCGACCTGATCACTGCCGAGCCGGACATCGACAATGCCCGGGAAGTGCGTATCGGAGATTTTCTCTGCGTTCTCGACGTGCTGCCTTCGGACAAGCTCAATGCCGCTCTCAAGGCTTCCCGGGAAGTCGGGCTTCCTCTGGGCCGGACTCTTGTAGTCCGGGGCCTTTTGACCGATGACGATCTTTCCATGTTGCTCGAGCTTCATGGCCTTTTTCGTCGTGGTTCGGTGGAGCTCTATCAGGTGCAGGAAGCCTTTTCCATGGCCAAGCGCCGGGGCTGGCATATCCGCGAGGCCCTTGCCGCCCATGGTTGTGCTGCCGATGACCTCGAGTCTGTGAGGCTGGGCGAGCTTCTGGTGACCGCTGAGCTTATCGACGCTGCCCAGCTCCAGGAAGCTCTTTCTCTGCAGAAGCTCTGCGGTCTGCCTCTGGGAAGAGTACTCTGCATCGATTTGAAAATACCGGAGCAGATAGTCGATACGGCTCTGGCCTGCCAGACCGATGTCCGTTTGAACGGCATGCGATTCGGCGATGCCGTGGATAAGCTGAAGCTGATGCCGCTGATGGTGACTCCCGAGCTTATGCGACCGGTGATTCACCTCGAGCTCCAGGATCTGCTGGTGGCGGGGCGAATCTGCGACGAGAGCGATCTCAAGCCGGCGGTCAGTTTCGCCCGGGCCAATCGTGTTCCCCTGGAGGAAGTCCTGGCCGGTTTAGACTGGATCAATACCAGCCTGGTGGACGCGGCCCTTGCCCTGAGCAAGCTCATCGACCGGGGCTATGTTACGGCTCAGGACGCCATCGCCTTTCTTTCTTCGGTACAGGATCGAGTTGTCGCCCTGGAAGAGAGTCGTGATACCTGGGCTACCGATCTCGACGAATCCGAGGCACCGCTCAATCTCTACCGATTCCTTCTGGCAAGTGGCTTCCTGAGCCCGGACAAGATCCGGGATCTCACCAAGCAGATGATTTCCAGGTCCGAGGATTTCGGCAAGCTTGTTGACCTGGAGCTGGATCGCAGCACCACTCGCAACGAGCTTCGGGACATTATCATCAAGACATATGCCTGCGACGACAAGCTCTCCAGAGTCCTGATCAATCTTTCCCGGGTCGATGAAGGACTTGTCACCCACGCCCGTAGCCTGGTGAGCCTTGTTCTTCTCAAGGGCTCCAGTCTCGAGCGAGCGCTCCTGAGCTTCGCCCGCATGCGCCGGGAAGTGGGCAGCTACGACGCCTGATCTTTTTTCAGATCCTTCTTCAAGTTTTTCACCAGCTCGAAAAACTCAAGCCTGACCTTTTCGAGATCCTCGGCAATTTTGTACATGGCGGTGGCCTGCCGGGCCAGCTCGAGATTATTGTCACTGGTCTCCACCAGTTTGTTTATGCGATCGAGATGTGTGTTCAATTCATCGACGCCCGTCTTATATCGCTCGAAGAGCTTGTCGGAGCGATCTTTCTGGGGCTCCGGTATATTGAGCCTGGCGGTGTCGTGATCGCAGACTTTGATGTCTTCTTGAAATAGATGAATTATCGGCTCCATGGTGGCGATGTAAAAAAGCAGCCAGTCCGGTCTGGTGGGCAGATAATTGGCTTGCTCATCGAGTTTTCTGGTAGTCAGATCCCGGGGAGTATCCACTGTGGGATTGGCTGAAAGCGGCACCTTTTTTCTGGTGGCTTCGAGATAGATATTGGCTGACTGCTGTTTGATCTGCAAGAGGCAAATGCCGAGATCGCGCAGGCTGGAAAGCGTCACCAGATGAGTATCGGCGTCGCGCTCTACAGCCTTGAGCTCGCCTGCCAGGGCGGGTGAGCATGCCATCATGGACAGTGCCAGCCCGATCGCTGTTCGCTTGCTGATTTTGAGACTCACGTTGACCTCTCCTGCTTGTCTAGAGATTGAAGAGCGAATCGCTCAATCCCGGGTTTGCCTTGAAATTGTCGAACTGGACTATGGAGAGAAGATTTCCTTCTTTGAAGACGTCCCATTCTACCGGGACTTTCTTGCTCTCGCTCACGAATATGCGATCGGTGAGATTTCCGGATGGGTCCTTGACCTCCATGACTTTGATCGGTCCTTCGAATTTGTCGGACTCGATGCTTTTTGTCGTGACCACGCATTTCTCGCCTCTGGCTATACGATCCTTGAGGTCGGAGAGAAGACTGTTGAAGTCGGAATGGACCACGTTATAGCCGTTGGGCAACTTGAGGAGCCTGGAATTCTCCGCCAGGGTCATGGTGAGAAAGCGCAGACCGCCGCCTCCCGATCCTTTGATCACTCCGTCCTGGCGGCGCACCACCACCGAGCCTTTGTGCAGACCCCCGGAAAGCACTTCGCACCGGAGACGCTTGGCTTTCTTGAAGAAGAATCGCGCCTCTTCTTCCTGCAGTTTCTTCTCGAAACATTTGAGAACCGAATCGAACTGATAATCGTCCAGGGAAAGAACGTTCCGGTAGACGGTGCTGAGAAAGCCTGTGCCGTCGCTCCACGATTGTCCCTTTACCAGAGCTTCGACCTCGCTTTTATGTTTGCTGCCGGCGTCGCTCTCCTTTTCTTCCGAGGACGCCGCCGGGAGGCGGGCAGCCAGCGCCAGGAATCCGACAAGAAGAGACCGCTTGTCGATGCCAAGGAGTTTTACTGTCCGATCTTTCATGACTGTCAGGATAGCACAAGCTAGACTCTCGATACCCGGCAGCGCGGCACCGCTTGATTGAATTCGAACACGGCATCCTCGCTCACGTTCGGGGATTCGAGCAGGAGCAGAAGCCGGAGTTTTTTGAACTTTTTCAGGGCGATGACATGCTCGTCGGTGAGCTGGTGCCCGGACAGAAAGAGCATGAGAAGATTCGGATAGTCCATGCGTCTCTCGATGTCCTCTGAAGAAATCGGTATGTCGGTCAAGCCCAGTGCCACCATATTGCCGGGCTCGGCAATGGCTCGAAGACAATCCAGGCTGGCAGCGGTTCCGCCGAAGTAAAAGGAGTTGAGACGAGGGTTCGCTTTTATAATCGGCTCGAGCCCGCTATCGGTGATACGCGTATTGCCTGTGACTATGAGAGTACGCAACCTGTGCAATTCTTTCAGGGGCTCCAGATCTGCATCAGCGAGGTTGCAGTCTCTCAAGCTGAGATGAGCCAGCTTCGAGAGCCCGGCAATTGTTTTTATCGAGTCGCGGTCGAGACCCTCCACACTTTCGAGATCGAGACTGTTGATCGTGGGTATGGAGCAGAGCGCTTTCAGTCCTTCTCGATCGAGGCTCAAGCGGTTAGCGCGTACCGCCGACAGGGGAAGGTGGCTTATTCGCGAGAAGCCTGAGCCGTTTATCCTGGAAAATGAGATGTCCAGGTATTCGATTCCTGTCTCGCTGGCGAGATTCTCCAGGTCCCTGTCCGTTGCTTTCCTTGTGGAAACCATCCAGTCGACCGGGCTGAGGGAGTCAGGTCTGGGACCTCTCCTGCGCTCGAAGGGCTTCCTCGCCTTCTTCCTCGGTGGGGGGCGTCTCCCGGGGCCGGGACCGGGACCAGGACCAGGACCCGGAGGCGGAGGGCGCTCATCTTTTTGAGTGGAAACTTTCGAATAGTCTTCCAGGGCGGCTCCGATCGGATCCGATTTGAAGGACTGGAAGAGCACTGCCCCGGCTACGATAAGGACCACTGCCACCACGAAGGAGAGGATCAAGAGCTCTTTGTGGAAACTTTTCTTCTTCTGCTGGTCGTATTGACTTTCGAGCCGGGCTTCGACAGGCTCTTCGGATGCCGGAGGAGAAGCAATGTCGGCGGTGAGCTCTTCGATGGCTTGCTTCATCTCGGCAGCAGAACCGAAGCGCTCGTCAGGCACTTTGGATAGTGTTCGAGCGATAAGATTCTCGACTTGCTCCGGCCATTCCAGCCCAGTTGCTTGAGCAAGGCTCGGAGCTGGTTTGCGGGCATGCTCTTCCACCACTTCCATCTGGGTAGTGCCACTAAAAGGAGTATCGCCGGTGAGCATCTCGAAGAGCATGCATCCGAGCGAATAGATTTCGGATCTTACTGTTGTATCGTAGCCGAGCACCCTGTCCGGTGCCATATAGAGAAGATGCCCGCCCATGACTTGCTCGGCGCCGCTCCCTTCGCTATGGGTGTCGCTGGTGATTCTCGCGATCCCGAAGTCGATAAGGCGAATTTCGATCCTGTCGATATCGTCATTTACGACAATCACATTGTCCGGACATATGTCTCCGTGCAGGATTCTTTCATTGTGCGCATGAGCCAGACCGGAGAGAATCTGGGTCGCTACATCCAGTGCGGAGTCCACCGAGAGCGCTCCATAGGAATCGAGCACCCGGCGCAACGTTACCCCGGGCACATACTCCATGACCATATAGGGGGCGCCGCCATCGCTTACCCCGAAATCGAGAACTTTGATGATTCCCGGATGATTCAATCTTGAAGTCGCCCGGGCTTCTTGCTGGAACCAGAGCAGCTCCTGGCCTTCGGGAAGATGGATGACTTTGACTGCCACTTCTCTCTGACTTTTCAAATCCAGGCAGAGATAAACGATACCGGCGTCACCGATGCCGAGGAGCGCCCGGGGCTCATAACGCTCTCGGGGAAAGCTATCGTCATCCAGATCCGGTAGTGTCTGGCTCTCGGTGCCGGTCCCGGTGACGCTGCCTGTCTCGGCTCCCTTGAATCGGGAGCCGTCTTCCCATCCCGCCTGAGGGCTAATGCAGGAGCAGATGTCCTCTTGAAAGACCCAGCTCGTAATCGAGCCGCGCTTGCCTGTATGAATTCGTTTTTTGCACGCAGAGCAGGTCAGGTGCTTGCCGCTCCGCGTGCTGGATCGCTCCCTGCTGGAGCAGGCGCAGGCTGAGATCCACTGTGTGAGCGACCCTCCGCGCATGGCACGCAGGGGCATGCCGCAACTGGTGCATGTCCCTCTGGTCATTTAGATTCGCTCTGGAAATCTATATCAGGTCCCTCGAGGAGCGAGACTGTCGAATAGCCACGACTCTCTTCTACCCAGCGATGGAAAGCCTCCAGGCAGGCGGTCTTCTCGAGCAGGCTCGAGCATCGAAGGGCCCGATAGCCGTGATTTGTATGCTCGAAAGAAATCAGGAAAGGACCGGTCTGCCAGATCTCGTACCAGTAGGTGCCACCACCATCGGGATAATCGGCTCTACCACCGGTTACGAAACTCCTTGGTCCGGCAAGCCGGAATAGAGTCTCAGCCAGAAGCCCCTGCTCGCCTTCAAGATGCAAGAGCGTATCGCTTCCGTCCCGGGCAAGAAGAAAGGAGAGTATCTCATCGAAGTCCGGCTGGTTGTCTTCGCCTTCTCCATTTCTTTTTCGCGCGACCAGTACGGGCAGGGTGATGCTTTCGGCCTCTATGTCTTCATAGGTGAGCCAGGCGCAGGAGCCGAAATCGACCTCGAGACCGGTATTGACTATGTCCATGATCCAGTTGAGCTGAGCCCTGGGATCTTTCACTTTGTCGAAGCTGACCAGGTTGCCGCCGTCCGCCAGCAGCTCCGAAAGACCAGCGATTGTTCGGGAGCCTGAGTCCTTGCTTCTTTTCTCGAACAGGCTCTTTAGCGGTATTTCTTCCGGGTCCGCCGATGCCGGCTCTGGACCTAGAACAGCAACGCTCATGATCAGGTCGGCCTTCTCCCCGGCGAGACTACCGGCGGTCTCCTCGGCGCTGCTCTCTAGAAATCTGGCATTCTCGATGCCGAGCTTTTCAGCGAGCTTGATCGAACAGCTCACAGCCTCGCTTGATATATCGAGACCGATGATCTGCGCCCCGGGATAGCGAGAGGCCAGATAGCAGGAGAGCACCCCGTTGCCGCAGCCGATGTCGACGATCAGTCGGGGCTCGCTGGTTATGAAGCTATCGAGCCAGGCAAGATAATTGCGATAGAGATCCTGGCGCAGGGAGGTAAAAGCGATGCTGAGCTCCAGGCTCTGGAAAATCTTCGCATAAAAGCTTTCCTCGTCGCCGGCCTCGAGACGCTTGTAGACCGACTCCAGCTCCCGGGCACGGGTGAGCCCGTATTCAGCATCGATGGCGCTCCAGAACTGCAAGAGGTTTTTATACTTGCGGATTCCGAGCTTCTCGAAATAGTCTTCTACCGATATCAGCTGTTCCTGCATTTTTCCCTTCTCTTTGGTGTACAAGTATACCGGAGGTTCATGCTGCAATTGATCGAGGGCTTCCCGCAATCCGAAAAACTGGCCGAGCGCTACGAGCCCCTCGAGTTGCTCGGTCATGGCGGCGTCGGTGTCGTGTTCAGGGTGCGCGATCGATTGCTTGACAAGGATGTGGCTCTCAAGGTCCTGCGCTCCGGCTTGAGTCACAAGCAGATCATGCGCTTTCAGAAAGAGGCGAAGGCCCTCGCCCGGCTCAATCACGAGGGGATTGTCAAAGTCCTGGATTTCGGCATGACCGAAAGCAGTCAACCCTACCTCGTATGTGATTTCATCGACGGCCGGAGCCTGGCAGAGCTATTAGAGGAACAGGGCTCTATGGATCTTCCCGATGCCCTGGAACTGTTTTCGAGCATCTGCTCCGCCATGCGGCACGCCCATGGCATGGGTGTCCTGCATCGTGATTTGAAACCGGGCAATGTCATGATCGAAGACGGGCGAGTTCGGATAGTCGACTTCGGTCTGGCCAGGCTCAAGGACAGGGAAGGGAAGGAAGAGCAGACCCCCACCGGGCAGCCGGTGGGCTCGCCACTATATATGGCGCCGGAACAAAGCGCCGGAAGCAGCGTAGATGAGCGTGCCGACATCTATTCTATGGGTTGCCTGATGAATGCCGTGCTCACGGGAGCGCCGCCCTTTGTGGGAGAGACCGTGCTCGAGACCACGATGATGCACAGATCGCAGATGCCGCCCGGTCTTGCGGAGCAGACGGGTAGAGAGTGGCCGGCTTATCTCGAGCAGACGATCTCGCGCTGTCTCGCCAAAGAAAGAGAGGATCGATTTGTCGACTTCGCCGGGCTTGAGGCAGCGCTCAATGCCGGGGATGCCGTTCCGACCGAAGCCGATGATCACGCCGCTTCTTCCGGCTCTTTCACCCCGGGAGGGGTCTTCTTTATAGTCGCAGGGGTGTCGGCAGTTCTCATTTTCGCCGTCGTAGTGGTGGCGTATTTGGTGAGGAAACCGCCTGCCGGGGCGAAGGCGCCGGTATCTTCTGATTTAGCTTTTATGGAGCCCCTTGTCACCGACAAGGTCAACTATCAGATTGATACCAGCGACAATCTGAGAATCATCAAGATTCAATCCTTGATGTCCGACGCGGAGTTGAAGAGGATCTTAGAGCGCGAGCAAGAGGGACTCAAGGGGCTCAACTACCGGGATTGTGATATTCCGCAGTCGCACATCGAGATAATCTCGGGATTTCCTTTCGAGAGACTCGACTTTCGTCATGCCCGGCTCGATTCGACCGAGCTTGCCATCATCGCCGGGATGAAGAGTCTCCGTCGGCTTTCCCTGCTCGGAGTGACCGGCTTGCAAGATGAGGACCTCGCCTGTCTCGAGCCGACCCCCATGACCTGGCTGCATTTATCCGGCCCGTCGTTCTCCGAGCAGGCGCTCGGCCCGGTAAGCCGGATCAAGACCCTCTCCGGTCTCGAGGTCGACAAAATGAAGCTTGGAGGTGAGGCGATTGCCCGGCTCGGAAAGCTCGAAAATCTCTCAGAAATCATCTTCAATGAGCAGTGCGATCTCGGTGACGATGCCTGGAAAGCCTTGCGAGGTCTCAAGCATCTGAACGTCCTCCAGATACACAACTGCCTTCTGGGGACCCGGGATCTGGACAGGCTCTCGACGGTACCATGCTCGAAACTGACCTTTTACAAAGTCCGATTCGAGAAGGGAAGCCTGGAGCATCTTGCCGGCAACAAACACATTCGAGCCTTGCTTTTCCACAATTGCCGCACGGTGGACAGTCAGGTGGTCGCCTGGTTGCGGGCCCATCTACACGGTGTCGAAGTGGCAATGGTGAATGGAAAAGAGCGTGAGACCGGCAGAGGTCTCAGGAGTCTGGGGCGTGATCTGATCGAGCAATAAGATCAGGGATCAGTCGCACTTGCCGATTTCGCGGTCGATGTCCAGCACCGCCCCGGTCGCTGCGTCCACCGTCACTTCCTTTTTCTTGTGATTCTGGCAGATTTCGATCTCATACTGGAGCCTGCCGTCGTCCCATTCGAGCTCGATGCGCCGGGTGCGTCCCGGTACGGACTTGAGAGCGATATCTTCGGCCTGTTCCATATTGACTTTGGCCTGGCGGCAGAGGCTGACGGCCTCGCCCTGGGCCTGAGCGCCTTTCTCAATGAAGAGAGCGAAAACGGCAGCCGGAAGAAGGCTCGATGCGATTGCGATTCTGAGAAGCTTTGACATATGAATCTCCCTGGGGGGCGGTAGGGTATCATACTAGCTATGATCAAGCAGGTAAACCGGATCCCCGGTCTTGTAGTAACCGACCACGCTTTTGAGGCTCCCCTTGATTACCGCCGGCCGAGCGGTGAGAAGATCGAGATTTTCGCCAGGGAAGTCGTCAGCTCCGCAGGTCATGGAAACGAGAAGCTTCCCTGGTTGATTTTTTTCCAGGGTGGACCGGGCTTTCAGTCTCCGAGACCGATGGCCAAGAGCGGCTGGCTCAGAAGAGCGGTGGAGGAATACCGGGTACTCCTTCTCGACCAGAGGGGAACGGGCAAGAGCTCGCCGGTGACTTTCCAGAGCCTCGCTCATTTGCGGTCCCCGGAAAGACAGGCCGGCTACCTTAGACATTTCCGCAGCGACTCCATTGTCCAGGACGCCGAGCTGATCAGGCGCGAGCTGGTCGGCGCCGGGCGCAAATGGACCGGTCTCGGGCAGAGCTATGGCGGATTCTGCCTGACTCATTATCTGAGCGCCTCTCCTGAAGGGCTCGAAGCGGTGATGATCACCGGAGGTCTGCCACCGGTGGCGGTGAGTGTCGATGACGTCTATCGGGCTACTTACAGGCGCTGTGCAGTACGAAACGAGCAATACTACCAGCGCTACCCGGAGGATGCCCCTCATGTGAGAAGGCTGGTGGAGATTCTCGCCGGGACGCCGGTGCCTCTACCCGGCGGCGGCACCCTCAGCACCGAGCGACTGCAACAGGTCGGGATCTCCTTTGGCATGAGCGATGGTTTCGAGACGGTCCACTACCTGATCGAGGATGCCTTTATCGGGAAGGACGATCGAGAGCTGGGTTTTTCCTTCCTGCGCAGGCTCGAGCAGACCCAGGGGGCCTTCGAGACCAATCCCATATATGCTCTTTTGCATGAGGCAATCTATTGCGAAGGGACTGCTTCCAACTGGTCGGCTCAGCGGGTACGCTCCGAGTTCGCCGAATTCGATCCCCTGCGTCCGGGCACCGAGCCGATTTATTTCACCGGCGAGATGATCTACCCGTTCATGTTCGATCAGTATGAATATCTGGCTCCCCTCAAAGACTGCGCCGAGAGGCTGGCGGCAGCGGACGACTGGCCGGTTCTTTACGATTTGGCGGCTCTGAAAAGCAACGAAGTGCCAGTGGTAGCCTGCGTGTACGACGAAGACATGTATGTCGAGAGAGAATTCTCCCAGAACCTCGCTGATATCATGGGTAATACCAGGCTCTGGGTCACGAACGAATACGATCACAATGGACTGCGAGCGGACGGCTACCGTTTACTGGATCGTCTTTTCGATATGCTCTCGGGCGAGGTCTAGGCTGGCTCTATTGTTTGAGCGAGGTCATGGTGAGCTTGGCGGCGGCAATCTCGTCAGGCATGGTCTCGAGCTGGTTGGTGATGGCGCTGTGACGATTCTTGGTGCGGCTCATCGCTTCGCTTATCCGGCGCACGGCTTCTTTCGAATCCTGGCTTTCTTCCTCGCTCTTGGCGTCGTTGATCTCGCTGGACAATTGCTCCAGGGCCCATTTCGTGGAATCGATATCCTCTTCCAGATTCGCCTTCGTATCCGGTGCTTCTTTCACCAGGTTGTCCAGATAGTTCCAGACCACCAGCTCGAATTTGTCAGGGTAGTCCGTTTTGAGCGGTGACTTCGAGCGATCGGCATAGATGCCCCGACCGTCTATATAGGCATAGCTCCCGTCCTTGCGCTTGATGATCACGAATTTGCCGTCTTTGAGCATATAGACGCTGGCGAATATCTCGATAGCGTCGCTGTCCGGAGGCTCCACAGGCTTGGGCGGATCGTCCGGCTGCTCGCCCAGGTTCTTGCCGGCTTTAGAAAGAAGGGCTACGGTGTCGGAGATGTTCTTGATCTCCCGGGCCAACTTTCCGGCTTTGTCCGGCGAGTCGATCACGGCTTTGTTGTCGAGCTGGGCTTTCTTCCTTTCCAGGGCTGCTCCCAGTCCCAGGGCCTGCTGTTTGAGCTCGGAGCCCAGGTGCCACATCAGAGTCGGGTCAGGATAGAGATCCATGACCGGCTGACCGGATTTTTCGTCGATGACAACGAGATTCTTGTCCGCCACCAGAAGGAAAGCATTATCTGTAAGGCGAAAAGCGATTTTTCCGTCCTCGAGAACATCGGCGTCCGGACCGAGCTTGTAGCGAGCTTTGTAAACGATCTTGGGCGGGGCGGCTTTTTTGACAATCTCTCCCTGGACGCTTGCTGAAGTGGTGCTTCCTCCCGGTATCGCCGCCGGTGCATAGCCGTAGTCGGCACCGGCATACATGGTGGCTTCGTCGTCGATGATCTGGCGATCGACATCGTCGGCGGCATAGCCCATGCCGACTCCGTATCCGGGCGCATACCAGCCTCCCCATCCGTAGCCGTAGAAGCGATGATAGGGTCTTGCCCAGCCTCCAGCCCGTCCCCAGCGGCCCGGGCCGCCGCGACCCCAGTGACCCATGTTGTCGTAGTGACCGTCGAATCTCGCTCTGCCTTCCATTCGCCCGGGACCGCCCCGGAAGCCACCGCCGCCTCTGAAACCGCCGCCGTGTCCTCCTCTAGACCCGCCGCCGCGTCCCCCGCCGCGGGCCTGGCAGTCTTCCGGGCTCAGGGGCGCCAGTGCCAGTACCGTCAGACTCAGAGCCATCATCGCTACGATTCTTTTTCTCACCACTAAATTCCTTGTGTTAACGGAGTTATTTAAACTCATCGAGCTGTCGTATGTCTTTAACTATTACCGAATGCTCAGGACCGGCGGGTTGATCGGTGCTAAGGTTTTTATTGGACGCTAGTATCAATGAATATCGCGAAGAAATGAAAACCATGAAGAAAGGACGGGGCACCAAGGGCTTGAAGGGCATTCAGCGCACTCAACAGAGAGTGGTGAAGCAGACCCAGACGCAGGAACTGCCTGTCAATGACGCTCCCAGCAATGCCT
>JAGQHH010000121.1 GCA_020431945.1 Cyanobacteria bacterium HKST-UBA02
TAAAGGATAGTCTCCCCAAGACAAGATCAGGCAAGATCATGCGCCGCCTGCTCAAAGCCTGGGAGCTGGGATTGCCCACAGGCGACACTTCTTCTCTCGAGGAAGACTGAGTCCCGGTCCATTAGATGATTCTTCCGCACACAGCTTCCTGCAGGCTGTATCCTAGAGCCGTGGCGGATTGTGCGTATATTCAATGTATATGTGCTGTGCGCCCAGGCGATGGTTCCTGTTTTTCATCCCGGGCCTCTTTCTATATATGAGCACTGATCTCACCCTCTCCGAAGCCACTCTCGAGCGCCTGCCTCCGCAGTCGCTGGAGGCGGAGCAGGCTGTGCTGGGAGCCTTGCTCGTGAGCGGGGATGGAATCTCGCGGGTGGTGGATGTTCTCGATCCCGAATATTTCTATCGCAAAGCCCATCAAGTCATCTATGCAGCCATGCTCGACCTCTACGAGGACAACGAGCCCATCGATATCGTCACGGTTTCGCAGTATCTCAAAGACGAGGGCAAGCTCGACAATGTCGGCGGTCGGCAGTATATAACCGATCTGTCTCTGTCTGTGGCGACCACCGCCAACCTCGAGTACTACGGCAAGGTCGTCCAGGAAAAGGCGATTCTTCGCCAGCTCATCAAAGCCGGCACCGAGATCGTCGGAAGCTGTTACGAGGAGACCGATGCCGAGACTGCCCTGGACAAAGCCGAGCATCTCATCTTCACCCTGGCTCAGAAGAAAGAGATGCAGCAGCTCGTCCATATCAAGAATATCGTCGAGATCTCTTTCCAGAAAATCGAAGAGCGTTACGAGAATCGCGACTCGCTATCCGGCGTGCCATCGGGCTTTTACGATCTCGATGCCCTCACTTCCGGATTCCAGCCTTCGGATCTCGTGATCATCGCAGCCCGCCCATCCATGGGTAAAACAGCTTTCGTTCTCAATATCGCCCAGCATGTGGCGGTGGAGCACAATATCCCGGTGGCGGTGTTCTCTCTCGAGATGTCCAAAGAATCGCTGGTCATGCGTATGCTCTGCTCGGAAGCCGAGATCGATTCCAATCGTCTGCGCACCGGTCATATGCACACCTCGGACTGGACCAAGCTGGCAAGCGCCATGGGCAGGCTGGGCGAAGCGCCGATCTATATCGACGATTCGGCTCTGGTGAATTCTCTCGAGATGCGCGCCAAATGCCGCCGTCTGAAATCCGAGATGAATGGTCTGGGCCTGGTGATCATCGACTATATCCAGCTCATGCAAGGCAGAAAGCAGACCGACAACCGCGTCCAGGAAGTGTCTGAGATCTCCCGGAGCTTGAAGACCCTGGCTCGTGAGATCAATGTGCCGGTGATTGCGCTCTCTCAGCTTTCGCGGGCGGTGGAAGCGAGACAGAACAAGCGCCCGATGCTCTCGGACTTGCGGGAATCAGGCTCTATCGAGCAGGATGCCGATCTGGTCGCCTTCATCTACAGGGACGAATATTACAACCCCGAGACCGAGCAGAGGGGCGAAGCCGAGATCATCATAGCCAAGCAGCGTAACGGCCCCACCGGCACCGTCGAGCTCCTCTACCAGGGCAGCATCACCCGTTTCCTCAACAAAGTCCACAATCAGTACACCCAGGCTTAGGACCTGCTGCTTGAGGTTTTGCTATGGATTCCCTCGATGATTTGATCCTGGCATTTCGCTGCCCCGTCAAATTCGAGTCCATGGCAGGCGACGATGTCACTCGTTTTTGCCAGAAGTGCTCGCTTAACGTGCATAATCTTTCCGCTCGCAGCCGCAGGGAAGCCAGTCACCTGCTCGAATCTGGTGATATCTGCGTGCACTTCGAGGTCGATCCGAGCGGTAGAATTCGCACAGACGATACCGGTCTGCTTTTCACCCTTTCTCAAGGGTTCCGGAATTTTCATAGCAGGCTGGTTGTCTACTCTTCACTTTTTCTTGCTTTCCTGACTGCCTCGAGCCTTCCGGCAAGGGCTGAGCCGTCAGCTGATGAGCAGCCGCTGGCCGCCAAGAAGAGCAATGTGAAAAAGCCTCCCGGAGCTGCTTTTCCCTTTGATTGCCACCAGTTTGACTGTGTCGACGGAATGCCGGTAAGAGGTGAGATCTTCGATGCCGTAATGGATCTGGTTCCGAGGTTTGGGCCGCTGGACAAGCCAATCGTTGACCAGAGCGAGAGACAGGTGATTGATAATTTTGCCGATCGGATTCAGACCAAGCGTGTGATCGACAGGCAGGATCTCGGACGGGTCAAGCATTTCTACAAGCAGAGGGGCGATGTTATAAAAGAGTTTCAAGCCAGAACACTAGAAGCCCTGATCGAGATGAAGTCTCCGGGACCGCAACTGGACAAGGATGTAATGCTGGCCGAATTCGAAAGAGCGAGACATCGGGCTATGAGCGCTCTTATTGGAAAGGCAGAAGAGGAGTTGAAGAAAGGAGATTTGGAGGCCGCCAGAGCGGTACATGATTTCGTCAGGGTTGGAATCGCTGCTCAGAGTTTCGAAACCTATCATCCTAAGCTGCTTGAAGGGGTTCGTTACTGGACTCTCGATGACTACGGGCACAGGGGATTCAGCCTGATCGACGTGAATCTTGTTTGTGACGAATCGATGCTGGACCGGGCAATCAGGGTTCAGGAGAAGGTAGTTTCATTGGGCGCCGGAACAGAGAGGGACAAGGCTGGCCAGGTAGGTCTTCTAAAAACCTTCAAGCTTGCCAAAGTTCTAGCAGCCCTGAAGAGTGACAGAGACAACAAGGCTCTCGAAAAGAAAAAATGGGAGCTGGTGAGAATCATTCGACTTTCCAGGCGCGGAATTGTCGAGTGATTGCAGGCTAGTCTAGTTTGCATTTCACGATTCACGTGGTCCGTGAATCGGAAAATGCAAGAGCTACCTGACTCTGCTCAATTCTTGGGCAGGCGGCGCTCTCCCGGCTCTTTCGACGGATCTCTGCGCTTGAAGACAATCCTGGCATTTTGAAATACCGGTATTGTATTCGATACTGTTTCGATGGAGGCGAAAAGGCGGTCGGCATCGGGTCCGTAAGCTGTGATCAGAGTTTCTTCATTGAGATCGTAGACGCTGCGGGGCTCTCCATCGGCAGTTTTGAGCATCTCAGTCAGGCGTTCGTATTCGACCGGAAAGTCGAGGGTCTCGTAGACTTCGTCCGGAAGACCGACGGCATCCAGATAGATCTCGATCCCTTCCATGTTCCCAATCTCTTCTACTTTGTCTTCTCCGTCTTTGGTGTATGTGAGGCGCGAGCCGACCGGCACGCCAAGATCCACAAGGGTCTTGCGAGTGAGGCTCAGGGCTTCGTCAAGATTGGCGAGCTCGATGTCGAGATCCACTCCTTCGATCCTGCCTTCCCTGCTCAGTTGGGTGCCGCCTCCGGTGACTTCGCCCAGACCTTTCTCCTCGAGAATATCGGCCAGGGGATCTTCATAGCGATCGCCTCGATCGATGGGCTGAATATATTCATTGATCCGGGCTACCACGAAATGCGGGTATTCCTTTTTTTGGTCAGAGTTTGAATCTGGGCTCATATCCGATACTCCGAGAAGGGACCGAGATTATATCAAATTTCGCCAAGGATCAGCTCGAGCGCCTGATCCAGGGCGAGATCGCGCTGCTCGCTCCCGTCTCTCAGTCGAAGCGTGAGACAAGAAGAGGCGGCTTCTTTATCACCGACAATTACAATGAAAGGCACTTTCATAAGGACGGCTTCCCGAACTCTCTTGCTCAGCGTTCCTTCGACCTCGGACACTTCAGCCCGGATATCTCGATCACAGAGCTTGTCGCAGATCAAGCGGGCATAGTCAAGGTGCCGGTCAGAGACCGGAGCGACTATGACCTGCACCGGTGAAAGCCAGGCGGGAAGGGCACCGCCGGTGTGCTCGAGAAGGATACCGATGAAACGATCCAGAGATCCGTAGATCACTCTGTGGATGACACAGGGTACTTTTCGAGATCCGTCCCTGTCCACATAGTGACAGCCGAATCGAGAGGGAAGCTGGAAATCGAGCTGGATGGTGCCCATCTGCCATTTCCGCCCGAGGCTGTCACGCATGAGGATATCTATCTTCGGTCCGTAGAAGGCTCCCTCTCCCGGAGCGATCTGGAAATTGCCCTTGCCGGCACGTTTTTCGAGAACCCCCTCGAGAATGGCCTCGGCTCGGTCCCATTGATTTATTGAACCGACGAATTCATCCGGTCTCTTGCTCAGGCGGAAGGAATACTCGAGATCGAAGAGCCGGTAGAACTCATGACACAAGTCGAGAACACGATCGAATTCGTCTTCCAGTTGCTCTTCGGCAAGGAATATATGAGCATCGTCCTGCTGGAATTTCTGCACTCTCAATAGCCCGGAGAGGGTCCCGGAGCGCTCGTTCCGGTGCAGGACATCGCAGTCCGAGAGGCGCAGGGGAAGGTCCCGGTAGCTTCGCACTTTGAGGTTGAAAATCACCATGGCGTTCGGGCAATTCATGGGCTTGACACCAAAAACGGTGTCTTCATCCTCTTCGATGACAAACATATTGTCCCGGTAGTGCTCCCAGTGACCCGAGATTTCCCAGAGCTTCTTGTCGTTGATTAGAGGAGCCGAGAATTCTTTGTAGCCGTTCTTGCGGTGAACCCGCCGCCAGTAATCGATGAGCTCGTTGAGGACTATGAGACCGTTAGGAAGCCAGTAAGGCATTCCCGGGGCGGACTGATCGAAATGAAAGAGCTCGAGGCGTTTGCCGAGTACCCTGTGGTCCCGACTTTTGCGCTTCTCGACAATCTCCAGATATTCTTCGAGATCAGCTCTCGATTCCCAGGCGGTGGCATAGATTCTCACAAGCATCGGATTGCGCTCGCTTCCGCGCCAGTAGGCGCCTGCCACCGAGACAATCTTGATCGCCTCCGGATTGATCTGGGAAGACTCCTCCACATGAGGACCTTTGCAGAGGTCGTAGAAGCCGTCGTGACGGTAGATCGAGAGAGCCGGCGCGGCATCTTCTTCTTCGGCGGCTTCGCCATTGTCGTCGGACTTCCCCGCGGCGATCAGGTCTATCAGCTCGATCTTGAAGGGCTGGTCGGAAAATAGCTCTCGAGCGCGAGCCTCGTCGATCTCCTCTTTCTCGAATCGGCAGGCACTGCCGATGATTTCTTTCATTCTCGCTTCGAGCCATTCGATGTCTTCGTCCGAGGGCGAGCGGGGCAGCCGGAAGTCATAGTAGAAGCCGTCTTCGATGGGGGGACCTCCACCGAGATGAACGGGACCCTCGGCTTCGAACCTTTCTCGCACCGCCTGGGCGAGGATATGAGCGCAGCTGTGCCTGATTTTGAAAAGCTTTTTGTCTTTATTGAATGAGTTCATTATTTCTACCCCTGAAAAACAATACGAGCCCCGGGAGGCTCGCTTTCTCACTGACGATAACGGTGTCCTGTTATGGTCGTGTCGAAACCAGCCCCCTTGCAGTTGTGCAAGTAGTTGTGGTGGTGAAGCAGGGGTATGTTTTCTCGGATAGCATACTGATAATTATCTACGAAGAAGCCGAGCCGTCAAGATCTAAAGAGGAACGAAGATCGCATTGACGCTGGTGAATCCCAGCACCGGCTCCTTGTCGAATTGTTTAGTTTCTGTATTGAGCACCGCTGCGGTGTCGGTGGCGGCGCTGGTGATGAGGAGGTTCTTGCCGTCGGGTAAAAGAACGATGGCGCCGGGGAATTCTACTTCGAGGGGCAATCTTATATCTTCCAGTTTCTGATGTGTTTTCAGATCGAAGATCGAGATGGAGTTGTCTTTGGCGTTGGCCGCGTAGAGAAGGCTCTCGTCTGCGGAAAGGGCCAGTCCGGTGGGACCGTCGGCTGTGGTCATGGTTTCCACGACTTTGCGCTGGCCGATATCGATAACCGAGATGGTGTTGGACATGCGGTTAGAGACATAGGCGACCCGGTTGTTTTTCTTGATCACGATGTCCGACGGCATCTGACCGACATTGACGGCTCCGAGATTCTTTTGATTGAGAGTAGAGATAAAGGTCAATTCGCTACTCTGGGTATTGAGCGCTAGAAGGAGATAGCCGTTGGGCGTGATCTCGATCCTTCCCGGACCCGGTCGCACCAGGGTGCGTATGAGCACTTTCCTGGTGGCGAGCTCGATGACCGAGACCGAATTCTTGGCCGATTCGGTGACATAGAGAAAGCGTCCGGTTCGCATGGCGGTCACGCCCTTGGGGCTGCTTCCCGGTTGCAGGTCTATCTGCCCGTCGAATTTGTTGGCTTCGGGATTGACGATGAGAACGCGATTCTTCGTCTGATCGGCGATGAAGAGGCGGCCATTGGTAACTGCCATGCCACCAGGGGTGCCATCAGTCTGGAGCTCGGCGATTTTCTTGAAGTCTTTATCGAGAATCAGAATCTTGCCGGTAGCCGGCGAGGTCACGAAGATTTTTCCGTCAGTCGAGCTTGTCTCCGCCGGGCTCTCGGCGACGCTGTCACCGTCGTCCTCGCTGCTGGCAGCCTGCTCCTCGGCGACATCTATATCGAGCTCTCCGATCACGCCTTTCATGGAAGGCACCACCGCCATATTCTGAGGAACAATCATATCCGGAGGTAGATGATTGGCTTTCAGAGCATCACGGATTTCCGGGCTCAACTCCTCGGGCAGGGTGAGGACGAGCTTCCCGGACAGGTTCGAGAGTTTCACGTAAAACCAGCCGTTGTCGAAGCCCAGGATCAGTGGATGCTTGGCGGGATAGACGCCTGACAGGGTGACAGGTTTGTCCGATTCCTTGCTCTCCTTCGGAATCAGAGGGACGAATAAAGTGCCCTTTTTCGTTTGCAATACACCGTCCAGGCGTATGCTCACCTCGGGAAACTTTTCGGTGATGGTCTTTTTCAGATTCTCCGGAAGCCTGGTGGCGGAGGCCGGTAGCGGTGCGACCCAAAAAGCTGCCAGCCAGACCAGGAGCGCCAGAGCGAATATCCGGAAGTTCAAGAACCGGATATTATTCTTCCCCTTTCGGGCGGAAAGCGTCGACGATTTTATCGAGAAATGTTTCGCCATCGTCGTTCTTCTTAGTCTTTGCGCCGGCATTTTTTTCTTTCTTTCCGTTGGACGCCTTCTTTGGCTCGTTGTTCCCCTTTGCCTCTTCCTTCTCGTCGGCATCGAGGCTGAGTTTTTCGCCCTGCAATTCAGCAAGCTTGGCGAAAAGATCTTTTTCCTCTTTAGATATCTTGGTGGGGGTTTTCAGTTTTACATGAACGATCTGATCGCCCCGGCGTGATGGCTGGTTGAGCATGGGCACGCCCATCTCTTTCATGACCAGCTGGGTGCCTGACTGCACACCGCTGGGAATCTTGAGGATTTTGCTGCCGTCCACCGTAGGTACCAGGATCTCGCCTCCCAGGGCGGCCATGGAGAAGGAGACAGGAAGGCTCAGATGGATATCGATGCCGTCTCGGACGAATTCCTTGTGGGCTTTGACATGGATGATCACATAGAGATCGCCGTGGGGACCGCCCAGGGGACCTTTGTCGCCGCCGCCCATGACTCGCATTCTGGAGCCATTTTCGATGCCTGCCGGTACCTTGATCTCGAAGTCTTTGTTTTTCCTGGTCATACCCTGACCGCTGCAGTCCCGGCAGGGCTTGTCCACTTTCTTGCCGCGACCGGCACAGTGCGGGCAGGTGCTTATCTGATAAGTCTGGACGAAGAGCATATTGACCAGCTCTTTGACCTGACCCTGACCTCCGCAGGTCTGGCAGGTGGATACGGTGCTGCCCGGGGCGGCGCAGGTACCGAGACAGGTGGTGCATTCCTCGTTGCGTTTGATCGAGACGGTTTTTGTGCAACCGAAAACCGCTTCGAGAAAATCGATCTCGAGATCCTGTTTGAGATGAGCTCCCTGCATGGGTCCGGCCGATCTGCCGAAACCACCGCCAAAGCCGCCGCCGCCACGCATACCGGCGCCGAAAAGCGCTTCGAGGATGTCGTCTATTCCGAAGCCCTGGAAGTTGCTGAAGTCCATATCGTCGAAACGGCTGGCAGAGCCCTTCACGCCTTCGTGACCGTAGCGATCGTAGGCACTACGCTTCTGCTCGTCGGAGAGGACTTCGTAAGCTTCGGCGAGCTCTTTGAAAGCTTGCTCGTCGCCGGATTCTTTATTGTCCGGGTGAAGAGTCCGGGCTTGTTTCCGGAAGGCTTTCTTGATCTCGTCGGCGCTGGCTTGCTTGCTCACACCGAGGGTTTCGTAGTAGTCCTGTTTCGCCATCGTGCTGTTCAATTTAATACCTTTTAGATTTCTGCTTCTTCCACCGAGTCTTCGTCGATTTCTTCATAGTCTTCGTCATCCTGCTCTTTCTTGCCGCCCTCTCCTAGCTCGATGGGACCGGAATCGCCGAGGGTGTGCTTGCGGCGAGCCGTGGGAGCGGCACGCTTGCTGCCGGTATGAATCGCCCGTCCCAGGTCCATGATTGCTACATCGAGACCTGCCACCAGGGACTGTAGCTCTTCGCTGCCATTCTTGGCAAGCACCTCTTGGACGTTTTCTACCGCACGCTGGACCTTTTCGACAACACTTGAGTCCACTTGTTCGCCATATTTCTTGATGGTTCGCTCGGCGTCGGCGCAGAGACCTTTGGCCTTCTCACGGACGGTGATACGCTCCCGGGCTTCTCTGTCCTGCTCGGCAAAGGCTTCAGCCTCCTTCGTGAGGTCCTCGACTTCTTCGGGGCTCAGTCCGGTGGTGCGTTGTATCGTAATCGAATGTCTGATCCCGGAGCCATGGTCTTTCGCGCTGCAATGGACAATACCGTCCGCATCGATATCGAATGTGACCTCGATTTTAGGAACCGACCGGGGAGCCGGCGGAATACCTGTCAGATAGAACTTGGCCAGGGATTTGTTGTCGGCGGCCAGATCGCGCTCACCCTGCAGGACATGCACTTCTACCGAGGTCTGCCCGTCTTCGGTGGTGGTGAAAATAGTCGTATTGCTGGTGGGTATGGTCGTATTCCGCTCGATCACCCGGGTGAAAAGTCCTCCGGCTGTCTCGATCCCCAGAGACAGGGGGATGACGTCGAGGAGCAGAACGTCCTGGACGTCTCCAGCCAGGATCGAAGCCTGGATAGCCGCTCCCAGAGCCACTGCTTCGTCGGGATTGACCGATTTGGAAGGCTCTTTCTGGAAATAACGGCGGATCATGTCCTGTACCGCCGGAATACGCGTGCTGCCGCCGACCAGGATGATATGCTCGATCTGATCCGGCCGCAGCTGGGCGTCTTCCAGAGCCTGCTGCAGGGGCCCGAGACAGGCTTCCACCAGGTGGCTGGTGAGCTCGTTGAATTTGGTCCTGGAGAGCTGGGTCTCGAAATGAAGGGGACCGGTCTCGTCGGCGGTCAGGAAAGGAAGCTGGATCTCGGACACCATGGCAGTGGATAGCTCGATTTTCTTTTTCTCGGCTTCTTCCTTGATCCTCTGGGTGGCCATTAAATCGTTGCTCAAATCTATGCCTGTCTGGCTGGTGAACTCTTCGATCATCCAGTCCATGATGCAGCGATCGAAGTCGTCTCCTCCGAGCTTGTTATTGCCGCTGGTGGCTTTCACCTCGAATACGCCATCGGTGATCTCGAGCAAGCTGACGTCGAAGGTCCCGCCTCCCAGGTCGAAGACCAGGATGGTCGACTGCTCGTAGCATTTGTCGAGACCATAAGCCAGGGCGCTTGCAGTGGGCTCGTTGATGATCCGGAGTACATCGAGGCCGGCTATCTGTCCGGCATCGCGCGTGGACTGGCGCTGGGCGTCATTGAAATAAGCCGGCACGGTAATCACTGCCTTGGTGATTTTTTCGCCAAGAAATGCCTCGGCATCGGCTTTGAGCTTCTGAAGGATCATTGCCGAGATCTGCTCGGGGCTGTGAGCGATATTATCGACAGTGACTCTATAATTGGTGCCCATCTCTCGTTTGATCGACTGGATGGTGCGGCTCGGGTTGGACACTGCTTGCCGTTTGGCTACCTGACCGACGAGGCGCTCGCCGGTTTTGGAGAAGGCGATGACGGACGGCGTGGTCCGCTGTCCCTCGGCATTCTCGATAATCATCGGGGTGCCGCCTTCCATGATTGCTACACAGGAATGGGTGGTGCCCAGGTCGATACCGATAATTCTGTCGCTGCTCATCTCATGGTTGCCGCTCGGTGGCTGCTATCACTGCTAGTCTTCTTCCGCGTCGCCTTTTGCGAGCTTCTTCGACTCGATGCTGACCGGCGGGATATCCTGAGTGCTGGTAACAGGCTGGTCGTCATCGGAATCGGTATCGTCTTCGGTGCCATTGCTGGTGCCTTCGTCGTCGCCGGAGATTTCCGGAGCTTCATCCGCTGCGGCTGTCTCTTCCACCGATTCCTCTTCGACAGATGTCTCCGCTGCCGCCTCGGGCTCATCGTCGACACCATCTGAAGTGGCGACGTTCACCAGGGATGGGCGAAGGACTTTGTCATTGTACATATAGCCGGGCCGTAGCTGGTGCACGATGGCGCCGTCCGGCACTTCTCTGGTGGCAATCTGCTGGACAGGCTCATGGAGCCGGGGGTCGAAAGGTTGACCGATAACATCGAGCTGGGCGATGCCAATCTGCTCCAGGCAACGGGCAAATCGGTTGTAGACCATATTGAGACTTTCGATCATATTTTTCGGATCCATGCTGTCCGAAAGTTTCGACTTGGCCAGATCCATATCGTCCAGAGCCGGCAGAATCGCTTCGATGGCTTTCTGAATTCCCGTGGCGGTGAATTCCTGGCGCTCCCGATCGACACGCTTGCGATAGTTCTCGAAATCGGCCGCCAGTCGTTTATAGAGATTCTCGGCTTCGGTGGCTCGCTGTTCCGCGGCGTCGAGCTCTTGCTGGAGACGCTTGGCCATCGCGCTCGAAGCGGCGTTCTCCCGCTCCAGCTCGGCTTTAGCTTCCTCTTCCTGACCGAGATTGATGCCGAACTCGTCAGGGTCCGGCTCGGCGCCTGCATACATAGCCCGATAGAAGGCTTTGGCGGCGGAATCGCGGTCTTTCTTCTTCTGAGGCTCCTTGTCTTCGTCTTGACTGGATTTCGCCTTTTCGTCGTCGTCGGCCATAATCACCTGGTTTGGATTTCTAGACTCCCCAATATTAACCTGTCAGGGCTTGGAGTGGGGATGTCAATATTGATAATTGAAATCAATTAGTACCTTTATTAGTTTATGTAATTAGCCTAGAATTCGCACGTACCTTCAAATTTAGAGCGCCGATTAATTTATGAATGTTGATACGAAGCTGAGACTGATTCTTTATGCGCCCCATGAATTCGGCGGGCGGGCGGCCAAGACTGCCGAGGGCGTATTGCGATATCGCCCGGAAGCGGCGGTTTGTGTGGTCGACCCCGTTAAGGCAGGACTCACTTCCGGGGCGGTAATCGGTGCTGGAGGCTCAGTACCGGTGGTCTCCACCATGGAAGAAGCGATCGCCCTGGGTGCCGATGCCGTACTTCTGGGCTGCGCCTTCGCCGGGGGGCGGATGCCCCAGACCTGGCGGGATGACATTCTCAAAGCTATCAACAACCGTCTCTGCATTATCAACGGGCTTCATGACTTCCTGATAGAAGACAGTGAATTTGCATCGGCCGCAAAATCTATGAATGTCGCTCTGATAGACCTGAGGATGCCACCGGAGAAGCTCAATATCGCCACGGGCAAGGCCGCTTCTGTCAAGGCACATACTGTTCTGACAGTGGGCTCCGATTGCTCGGTTGGCAAGATGACAACATCCCTGGAGCTTCTTGCAGCCGCCCGGAAAGCCAATCGCCCCTCTCGTTTCGTGGCTACCGGTCAGACCGGAATCATCATCGATGGTTGCGGAGTGGCTATCGATCGGGTGATCGGCGATTTCATGGCCGGCGTCGTCGAGGATCTGGTCCTCGATGCTGCTGCCGGGGCGGAGTATGTTTTTATCGAAGGTCAGGGCTCGATCATCCACCCCGGCTATTCCGGCGTCACCCTCTCCATCCTTCACGGTGCTGCTGCCGAATGTCTCATCCTCTGCCATCAGGAAGGCAGGATAACTACCGGAGAGTCGGATCATGTCATTCCGAAGCTGTCGATCCTGGTGGAGACTTACGAGGATCTGGCCCGATTCATACGACCGACGAAGGTCGTTGGAATCGCCATCGACAGCCGCTCCATTGCATCCGATGCCGATGCTCGGGCTCGCATAGAGGAGTATTCGAAAGAGACGGGTCTGCCTGTTACCGATCCGGTTCGTTTCGGAGCCGCCAATATATTTAAGGCGATAGAGAGTTATTGCTCGACTGCCTGCAAGCGCTAGTACAAAGGAGAGAACATGACACCAGCCGGCACCAGAACCAGCGCCATCGAGCTCGCCTATGAGCCCCTCACCCTGACTACTACCCATCCTTTCGGGATCTCTTACGGAACCTCATCCGACACCGATAATGTCCTGGTGAGGCTCACCCTGGGCGAGCATGTCGGTCTCGGCGAAGCGGCGCCGGCCTCTTATCACGGCGAGAGTCAGGCAACCGTCCTGGCTGTGCTGGGAGAGATCAAAGAGGCCAGCATCCTCGGAGACGATCCTTTTGCGGTGGCCTCAGTCATGACAGCTATGGACCGTCTCGTGGCCGGTCACAATTCTGCCAAGGCGGCTGTGGAGATGGCTCTGCAGGATCTCTGCGGCAAGCTCGCCGGACAACCTCTCTACAAGCTTCTCGGACTCTCCGGCTTGCCTCAGCCGATGACCGATTTCACCATCGGTATCGACAGTCTCGAGATGGTGGAGATGAAAACGAAAGAAGCTCTGGACCAGGGCTTCAAGATGCTCAAGGTGAAACAGGGGACCACTTACGATCGTGAGATCATCGAAACGATCAGAAAAGTGGCTGGCGCTATTCCCTTGCGGGTGGATGCCAATGGCGCCTGGACGCCCAAGCAGGCCATCGCCATGTCTCGGTTTCTTGCCAAGCACGATGTCGAGTTTATCGAGCAGCCTCTGCCGAAATTCGCTTCGGTAGATGATTTTCGCTATGTGCGCCAGCATTCGGCTGTGCCGATTTTCGCCGACGAGAGCGTCTGCCGGGCCAATGACGTCGCGCGTCTTGCCGGTGCCGTAGACGGTGTCGTGGTGAAGCTCGCCAAAACAGGCGGTATCTCCGAGGCTCTCAAAGTAATCCATGTGGCCCGGGCCTACCAGATGAAAATCATGTTCGGCTGCATGATCGAGTCATCCATCGGAGTCACTGCCGCGGCGCATCTTTCGAGCTTAGTAGATTATCTGGATCTCGATGGTGCCATGCTTTTGAAGAACGATCCGTTCGATGGCGCCTACTATGACGACGGCTATCTGCGCGTCAAAGATGAGCCCGGTCTCGGTGTGCGGGCTCGTAAAAGCTAAGCCGCTACCATATATGGTGAAGTAGCCGAACCCTCATCCCCACTTGGCCAGGCGGTTCTTGATCAGGTTGATCGTCGATTCGGGATAGAGTTTGAAGCACTTCACTTTCTTTCCTCGGGCCAGTCCCTCGACGAGTTTCTCGCTGGGACCGTCACAGAGGATCAGATCGGCAAAGCCGATGGTGTAGCGGAGCTCCTCTTCGTCATCGGCCTGGACAGAGCGCACCGGGACCTCTTCGCCTCTCTGGGCAGCCACCAGTTTGGTGGCCATGGTCATGAGCGTATTGCTCACCGAGACGAGCAGCAAGAGACTGCCGCTTTTCATGCTCGAGACCAGATCGAGCTCCGAGCGTGCCGGCTCGATATTGCAGGGTACCAGCCTGGTTCGGTCCTTGATGGCGTCCCGAAAGGAGAAGAGATGATAGAGGCTGGTGACGATCAGGGAGTCTTCTGACCATTGTGGATTGTCGACGATCTCCTCCACCGTGCAGGCTTCCACCGGAATATCGAAATGGGGGCTGAGCTCGCTCACCACCACGGCATGGAAGTCCTTGTTTCGATCGACTACGAGTATTCTCTTGACCGGCTTGCGGCTGGCCAGCTTCTCCACACAGCTTTTCACTTCTTTTGCCGAATAGCCCGAGTCGGATGCCCGGGCTAGAAATTCGATGAAAAGTCCTTCCAGGTCTTTGGGCCGGTGATCGCTGTTCCCCAGCGAGGCCACACGCACGCCGCTGCCCTGGCGGATTTCCAGGAGTCCCACCTCAGCCAGGTGGTTATAGGCGGCGGTGACGGTGCTGTAATGGATATCGAGGCGCGATGCCAGTGCCCTTATACTGGGGAGCTTCACTCCGGACTCGAGAACCCCCGAGGCGATCTGAAGCGAAATCTGCTCGACGAGCTGATCGCGAATGGGCACCGAGCTTTCTTTGTTGATTGATATTTTCACCAGGAATCTACTTCATCATTAACGGCTTCAAGTAATCGAAGAAGATTATAAAAGATGGAGCCAGAAGAATGACCATGAGGGCCGGCATAATGCAAAACCAGAGGGGAAAGGCCATATAAATCGGCAGTCTGGCGGCTTTCTCCTCGGCTTTCTGGCTGAGTTTGTTGCGCAGGAAGTCGCTCTGGGCTCTCAAGATCTTGGCAATGCTGATACCCAGCTGAGCGGCCTGGGTCAGGGATGCGCCCAGGGCCCGGAGCTCTTCCACGCCGGTGCGGTTGTAGAGCTCGATATAAGCCCGTTCGCGCTCGATTCCCAGGAGCAGGTCGCGGCTCAAAAGCATGAGCTCCTCATTGAGCTCATTGACTACTACACTCGATTCGGTGGCTATTTTTGCCAGGGTCGCATCCAGTCCCAGTCCAGCATCCACGCAGAGGACCATGAGATCGAGAGCCTGGGGGAGGCTTTCTTTGATTCGTTGCTTTCTTCGCCGGGAGATCATGAAAAGGACCGCGTCGGGCACGAAGAAAGAAAGCAGGGCGAGAATCAGCACTGCCCATAATGGCAGAACCAGACCGGCCAGGATCATGAGAAGGGGGAGATAGACCTTGAGGGAAGCCAGGACTCCGAAGGCTGTATTCGAGCGATAGCCCGACCAGACCTGCAGGCGCTGAAGCCACTGCCGGTAACGCCCCGGTGTCCCGGAAAGCAAGGCTGTAGCGGGGGCGCTCAGCCAGACCGGTACCACCGGTGTTGCGCCGCTTGCGGTGCCGCTTTCGCCCCGACCTCTGAGCACCATCACCAGACCGAGGATAAACGCCGCGAAGAGCTCGGGGTACTGGAGAATATTGAATGGTAGTAGCGACGTGGAAGGCACTTCTATCCTCAGATCTTGATGGTGGACATCTTGCGCATCAGAACAATTCCGAGGATCTGGAGACCCACGGCGAAAAGAAGCATCAACCGGCCGATCTCTTTCTGGAACAGGGGCTCGAGATAACCGGGATTGGCGAAATTGAGGACGAGAGCCATGATTACAGGCAACATCCCGACAATGATGGCGGTCAAACGGCTCTGGCTGGTGAGGACTTTGATCTGGCGGCTCAGCTTGATCCTCTGCCTGAGGGTGTAATTAGTTTTATCGAGGAGCTCGGCCAGGGAGCCGCCTACTTCGTTCTGGATGCTGACGGCCCGCCGGATGAGGTCCAGCTCGTAAGATCGAAAACGAGTACAGGAGCGACTGAGGGCCTCGGCCAGGGGTTGACCGAGATTCATTCTTTGCAGGACAGTGCGAAACTCGCTCCCGCAGGGGGCCGGCACTTCCTCTG
>JAGQHH010000122.1 GCA_020431945.1 Cyanobacteria bacterium HKST-UBA02
CATGACTCCAAACAAAGTCAAATAAACTGGATCATCGTGCTCTCAACCTGCTATAAAAAGGGGCTCAGCAAGGCTCCGTAGCTCAACGGTGGAGCGAGCGACTCATAATCGCCAGGTTACAGGTTCGAGTCCTGTCGGAGCCAGATTCTCATTTACAACACATCACCCAAAAGCCGGGCACCTTCGGGATAGGAGTCGATGCCTCTGCCGACTGCCCGGAGAAAGCCGGCGCTCTCTTCCGGAGCCACTCCTTCGCGGAAAGCCGGCTTGCCGAAATGCACAGGTAAGCCTGACGCAGGCGGACGGTAAGGAAGCGCGAGAAGAGCCGGCTGGCGTCCCTGGCTGTAGCTCCTGATCTTTATATATATGGTCGTGTCGTCGGTATAAAGCAGGACCGCCCGAAGAGAATGCATCGAATTGGCGTTCAGATTCGCCTCACCGATAGCCTTCGCCTCCTCGGCGGTGGCAGCCTCGGCTCTCTGCATCTTCCGGTCTGTCTGGGTATCATAGCCCAGGATCGCCATGGTCTTCTCTCCTTTCGAGATCGACTCGGCGGCATGGCTGAGAATATTGCCGGCAAGCTCCATGGTGAGCTCGCTCTCGTCGGCTGGAGCAAGAGTGGTGACTTTCGTGGAATCGTTCGCGTCTCTGACTACTTTCTCGAGATCAGCACCACAGGCAGTGCAGAATATGAGCGCTACGATGAGCGCTATGACCAGCGCTCCTCCGCTTCTCATGCCTGCCGATACCACTCTTATTTTTCCATGGCTCCGGAAACAAGGGTCTGATTGATCGAGTCTTTGAGCTCGAGGAAAGAGTCTTTCAACTCTTTGGCGAGCTGGTCGCTGCGATCCTGGCACTGAGCGATCTTGATGGCAGCGGGCTCGAGAAATCTGCTATCGGGCTTGCCCCGGGACTTGGCATAGGACTTATCGACTTCACGCACCTGATAAAGTGCTTTGCGCAGATCCTTATCCATCTCCTTGGAGAGGCGCATCGCCTCGAGCAGATAGAAACCGGCACTGCCGTTGCCGTAGCGAAGGTTCATCATCATCTTCTCGGCGCGTCCTGTTTTGCCGGAGGCATCGGCGTTTCCTGCAAGAGGCATCATCAGGCAGAGTCCGATGAGAAGGGCCACCCTGGAGCGAAATGTCTTTGGCACTGGCATTGAGAAAACTCCGTAGATCTGTGAGAGCCAACATGCTAGCAGACCTGGAAAGGTGGTTGCGCTGGAAGCCAAAAGATCATAAATTTCATATCTTATGCCATTCCGAGCAATCACCACTTTCTCAATCGCAGTGTTCTGTCTGCTGTTCCAGACTCCGGAAGCCCGGGCAGAGACAGCACACAAACTGATCGAGTCGGGTCTCGAGCACGCCGGCTCGGGCAGGCTGGAGGAAGCAATCGAGAAGTTCCGCCAGGTTCTCGAGCACGATCCGGGCAATGTCGAAGCCCGGAACAATCTCGCCGTCTGTCTCAAGAAAGCAGGCCGGCCGCAAGATGCCATCAAAGAGCTGCAACAGGCGATCAAGCTCAGCCCGCTCCGGGCGGAGCTCTATAACAACCTGGCAACCTCCTATCTGGCAGCTGGCGACAACGACTCGGCCCTGGAGTCCTGTTATAAAGCCCTGCATCTCAAGCCGATCTATCCAGCCGCCCAGTTCAATCTCGGCCATATTCTCGCTCTCAGGAACGACCATCAGGCGGCGGTGGAAGCCTATCAGAAAGCGATCAAGGACCGCGGGGACAATCCCGAATATTACCGGGATCTGGGGGACAGTCTCCGGGCTCTGCACCGCTATGATCAAGCCCTTACCGAATATGCCAGCGCCGCCCGTCACGGCGATAAGAGCCGCTCTCTCATTTATCGTCAGGCCAAATGTCTGGAGTCCCTGGGAAGGCTGGACGAGGCTCGCCGGACCCTGAACGGCCTGGTCGATCTCGATCCCGAGAACACCGAGTATATGAACAGTCTGGGGGTGGTTCTCTGGAAGATGAAACACCCCGGCGAGGCTTCTTTCGTTCTGGAGAAAGCCCTGAAAGTCGATCCGTCCTTTTATAAAGCCCGAAACAATCTGGGAGTGGTCCTTTACGATCTGAAACGACACAAACAAGCCCTGGATGTCTGGCGCCAGGCCCTGAAGCTGAAGCCCGATTATGGACCGGCTCATTTCAATCTGGGCGCCGCCCTTTTCGAGGCTGGTCTCTACAGCCAGGCCCAGGAGGCCTTCCGCAAGGCGATCGAGGCTGACCCCCGGGATGCTTCCGCCCACAACTATCTCGGTCAGGCCCTACTAAAGGCAGGGAAGAAAGCCGAAGCCATCGAGCACTGGCGCGAAGCCATCAAGCTCGACCCTGATCTGGCCCGGGCCTATCTCAATCTGGGCCGGGCCCTGTCAGGCAATCCCGGGACGGAGCCTGTGAGCAGCCGTACGGATAGCTGAAGTCTGATACACGGGATCTGAAATTGAGCAAATGAACTGGCTTAATAGATTGGCTATCATTTGGCTATGGAACCGGATCCAACTTTCAACTTCAAAGAGACCCTGGCGACAATAAGCCAGGCGGCTTACGCCGTCACCTGTCATATCCTTTTCGATGCGGCGGTTCACGGCATGATCGTGGCAGCTCTCATCGGGCTGGTCGGTTTTGTCCTGAGACGCAAGAGTCACCGTTTCGGCAAGCCTCTCCTGGCAGCCAGCCGCAAAGTCGCCATCGCCTGCCTGGTGGTGGGCATACCAGGAGTCCTCAGCTTCGTGTTCACCGGTGGTCTGCCCGATACAGGCAATTACAATGTCCACTCTATCGGTTTCATCGTCTTCTGGTGCATGGCCTGTATTCCGGTAATCGGAGAAGAGATGAATTACCAGTGGTTCGGGTCGTCCGAAAAGTCGACATCCGGTACAGCCTCCAAGAGCGCCTGAGCATTTTGTGCTATCACTAAGGGTAAGACCCTGGTCGGGAGAAAGCCATGAGAACCGGAAGTATTCTAATCGCGTTAATTCTGGGGGCAGCCCTGGCACAGCCGGCTGATGCCCAGAGCTTCGGCGTCAATCCCGGAGGCGCGCAGCTGAATTCCATCCCGGGAGCCGGAGCCGGGACTTACAACCCCTATGGATACAACCCCTATAACCGCAGCGCCGGCTTCTACAATCCCAACCCCTATAGCAACGGGATCAACTATCCGGCTTTCGGCATGCCTCTCTCCACCGGCAACGGGTTCTATAACATTCCCTGCGGGCGCACCAACCTGCCCATGTGGAAAGCGCCTTCCGGCTACTATTATCCCTGGGCACCCCGTCCGGCAGGGTTCGCCTATGCTTATCCGATGCCTGTCCTGATCGTTCCTCAACAGGCGGAAGCCCCGGCTCCGGCCCTGCCACCAGTCTCGGTAGCGCTCACCGACATGGAGAAGTTCCTGGAAGAGAACAAGAAAAGCAACAAGCTCCAGGAAAGAGACGTCACCAATCTCAATCGCCGCATCAAAGACCTGCAGACCAAAGAGCGCAGTCTGAGAGTGGCCGGCGGCGGCACCCTGGATCCCTCGGACGAGGCCCAGCTCCGACGCGATCTGGAGCAGGTCGGCAACGACCTCTCCTGGCGCCTAAATCGCTGAAATCAGCTATCTTTCAGAAGTGGCGCCAGGGGATGCTTTTTGCCCAGGCTCTCCACGAGGATGCGCCTGAATTCGTTCTGCACCACCGATAGCGCTTTGGAGGCGTCGAGAATCCGCCAGCGATCGGGCTCTGCTGCAGCGAGCTTGTGATAGCCGTCCCGGACCCGGTGATGGAAATCGATTGCTTCCTTCTCCATGCGATCATGCCCGCCCGGATGCAAGCGCGAAAGACCGTCACCGCTCTCGATATCAAAGAGGATGGTGAGATCCGGTCTCAATCCGCCGGTGGACATCTGGTTGAGCTGGTCTATTAGAGCCAGATCGATACTGCGGCCGTATCCTTGATAAGCCACCGTCGAATCGGTGTAGCGGTCGCAAAGCACTATGCATCCATCTTCCAGGGAAGGTCGTATGAGCTCTTCCACATGCTGAGCCCGGTCGGCCTGGTAGAGAAGCAGCTCGGCCATGGGAACAACGGTATTCTCGTTGGAAAGCAATATCCTGCGGATTTTTTTGCCCAGGGGAGTACCCCCAGGATCTCTGGTGACCACATGCTTGATCCCCAGACTATCGAGCTCCTTGGCAAGCAGCTTGACCTGAGTCGTTTTGCCTGCCCCTTCAGGACCTTCGAGGGTGACAAACGAGCCCGGGTACGCTTTTTTCATCGAGCCTCTTACTTTGCGATAGCGGCAATTGCCGAGAGAATCACTTCGCGGCTCTGCTTGCCGTCCAGCCTGTCCACTTGTTTTTTCTTGCTGTTCAGGAGAATCACCACCGGGAATCCATCGACTTTATAAGTGTCGAAAAGGATCCTCACCCCGGGAGTCATACCGTCCATGCGCTCGAAACAGACCTTCTTGCCGTACTTGTCTTCGGCTTCTTTGATGAACGGCGCGATTTCTTTGCAAGGCACGCACCAGTCGGTGTAGAAATCGAGAACCGTGGGTTTGCGTTTCACTTTAGAAAGATCAGAGAGAGCCTTCTTTGCGTCATCTTTGAGTTTGCCTTCCCCGTACTGGGAGACCACCATGAACTCCCCTTCGGCGGAGATGTACTCACCGAGCTTCTGGTGGGCGACTCCCCGAAAATAATGCGCGGTCATATTGCGCTGGTCGAGAAGAATGGCTTTACGAGCATGCTTCAAGGCTTCTCTGTACTTACCTGCGCTAACCGCTGTCTTGAGAGCCTCTACTTCGACCCCGGCTGCTTCCTTGGCGCCCGCCGGCTGAGCATGCGCTTCCTGTTGAGAACCAGATATAGACAGGAACAACACCATCAGGGCTGCAAAGACAATCGGATTTCGGAGAGATACCGGCAATTTCGACTCCGGGCAGGGTTGCAGGGCTACAAGAATAGCTATTTTGCCACAATTCAAATAATAAATCCTGCGTGATATCATTGTCCTTTCATATATACGATACGCCTACCTAACTCGCGAGGTCGCAGGTGATGACTGAAACACTGACGGCACCCAAGGTTGATTTGAACCGCAAATGGCAACTCTGGATCGATGGTAATTTCCGGGACGGAGCTTCCGAAAGGACTCTCACCAACCCGGCCGACGGCAAGGTCCTGACGAAAGTACAAGAAGCAGACAAAGCGCTTGTCGAGCAGGCTATCAAAGCAGCCCGCAAAGCCTTCGACGAAGGTCCCTGGCCGCGCACTCCGGCTGCCGAAAGAGCCGCCCTGCTTTTCACCGTCGCCAACCTGATCGAGGAAAGACGGGAAGAGCTCGCCGAAATCGAGACACTGAACTGTGGCAAACCCATTCGGGAAGCCGCTTATGATGTGGACGACGCGGCTGCCTGTTTCCGCTATTATGCCGGACTGGCCACCAAGCCTTCCGGTCTGACAGTGGATGTGCCGGCACCATCGGTGACATCAATCGTACGCGAGCCCATCGGCGTATGCGGTCAGATCATCCCCTGGAACTATCCGCTCCTCATGGCTGCCTGGAAGCTGGCACCGGCTCTTGCCGCCGGCAACACATGCGTGCTCAAGCCTTCCGAATACACCCCGCTTTCGGCGGTGGTCCTGGCGGAGATCTTCCAGCAAGCCGGTCTTCCCAACGGCGTGGTCAACATCGTCCTGGGAGACGGTAAAGTCGGACACGTGATTGCCGAGAGCGAGCTGGTGGACAAAGTTGCCTTCACCGGTAGTGTCAAGACCGGCAAGTCGGTCGCTCAGGCGGCTCTCTCCAACCTCAAGAAAGTCACTCTGGAGCTCGGCGGCAAATCGCCCCTCATCGTCTTCGAAGACTTCGATCTCGACACAGCCGTGGACTACGCTCTTTTCGCGATCTACTGCAACGCCGGTCAGGTCTGCTCGGCTGGCTCGCGGATGCTCGTCCAGGACTCGATCTATGACGAGTTTCTCAAACGCCTCGCCGCAAGAGCCAAGAAGATCAATGTCGGTCCCGGTCTCGATCCCGAAACCGAAATGGGACCCCTGGTCAGCGAGACTCAGCTCAAGCGGGTGATGGACTATATAGAGATTGGCGAGAGAGAAGGCGCCAAGCTGGTCACCGGCGGAGACAGACCGGAAGGCGGCAAGTTCGGTAGCGGCTATTATGTCAATCCGACTATCTTCACCAACACCAAACCCGACATGCGCATCGTCCAGGAAGAGATCTTCGGACCGGTGGCAGTGCTTCAGAAATTCGCCAAGGAAGAAGAAGCAATCAAGCTGGCCAACGATACGCAATACGGTCTTGCCGGGGCTGTCTTCACCAACGACATCACCCGCGCCAATCGTGTGATCAAGTCTCTGAGAGCCGGTATCACCTGGGTCAACGGCTATCACAACACCTATAACGAATGTCCCTGGGGCGGCTACAAGCAGAGCGGCTGGGGAAGAGAGCTCGGTACTTTCGGTCTCGAGGCCTATACCGAGATCAAACAGGTGAACGTGAACATGGAACCGTATCCGGTGAAGTGGTTCAACTCCTGAGAGATTCAGAAAAAGCTGCCTCTTTATTTATTAAGCTATGAGCTTTAATTAATAGACTGCCGATCAGATAGCAGCCTCCCCCCATGGCGGGACCGAAACGCCTCATGACAACCCATGTCCAGGAAGGCTGACAGGGAACACCTTGGCATGCCAGGCTGTCATGTTAGAATACGCTCGGAGTTTGCAGTGACAAAGAATAAGAGCAGAAGACCCGCTACAGAGAAAAACCACGTCCTTCTGGCGCTCTCGTCATTCGTGGCGTTTTCGCTCACCCTCGGGCCGGCATTCAATCCATGGCCAGGACCGGGGAAAGGCTTCGCTGCCCGGGCCCAGGAAAGCCCCCAGTTCAATGTCGAAATCGAAGACGATGAAGTCGTAGACAGCGACGAAAAATCCGCAGACGAACCGGAAACGAAAGCCGAGGAGAAAACCGGGACCGCTGTCTCAGGCGACTCTGGAAAGAATCTGAAAGTCGACGACATCAGGATCGAAGGCAATCGCCTGGTGGCCACCGAGGACATCACCAATGTGCTCAAGACCAAGCGCGGCGACTCCTTCGACCGCAGCCAGGTGGTGGAGGATCTGAGAGCCATCAACGAGATGGGCTATTTCGACGACAAGTCTCTTCAGGTGGTGCCGGAGCTCTCCGGCGGCGGTGTGCTCCTCAAGATCCGGGTGCAGGAGAACGCCCCGGTCACCCAGTTTTCCTTCCAGGGAAATGACATGGTGAGCACCGAGGATATATCCAAGATCTTCGCCGACCAGCTCGGCAAGCCCCAGAACCTCTCGCATCTGTCCGGCTCCATCGAGAAGCTCGAGCAGATGTATCACGATAAAGGTTATGTTCTTGCCCGGGTCACCGATGTCAAGGAATTCCCGGACGGCAGCGTCAGCCTCAGCATCAACGAAGGCCAGGTCGAGAAGATCGAGATCTCGGGCAACCGGAAGACCAAGGATTTCATAATCCGCAACAACCTCAGGCTCAAAGAAGGCACCACCTATAACGAGGCGCAGCTCACCAACGACCTCAGAAAGCTCTACGCCAACGGCTATTTCCAGGACATCAGGCGAAGCCTGGTGCCTTCCGAGGAAGATCCGAACAAATTCGTTCTGAAGATAGAAGTAGACGAGAAGCGTACAGGCTCGGTGGGTCTCGGCGGCGGTGTCGACTCCATAGCCGGTCCTTTCGGCTCTCTGAGCTTCTCGGACTCCAACTTCCGGGGCAAGGGCCAGGTAGTCTCTTTCAATTCCCAGGTCGGCTCGGGAATGTTCAACAATGTCACCAACTCACTCAATAACGGCGGCACGTCTTATCTTCCCAACCAGCGCACCTACCAGCTCGAGGCCAACTGGACCGAGCCGAGCCTGAAAGGAACCAAGACATCGCTTTCGGTGTCCGGATTCGGCCGCAATTACACCAGCCTCATGATCGACCAGGCAGCGCAACGGACGCTGGGCGGCTCGGTGACTCTTTCCCGTCCCTTCAAAGAGAATTTCCGCCTCAATCTCGGTCTTCTGGGAGAGAACACCAACCTCAAAGACCTGGGCAGCTACTTCAACACAGCCTCCACTTTCGACAATATGACCAGCCGGGCGCTCCAGCTAGGTAAAGCCAGCACCCTCGCCGGCGCCGAGCAGCTTGCCGGACAGGTCAGACAGGACCAGCTCAAGGGTGGGACTTTCATGACCCTCAACCCTTCCGTCACTTATGACACCAGAGACGCGTATATAGATCCGAGCAAGGGAACATATGCCCGGCTATCGGCGGGTCCCTCCCTGGGTCTGACAGGCTCGAGCTTCATGAAAGCCGGCGCCAGCGTCAGCAAATTCATTCCCCTGGGCAAATCCACCACCCTGGCGTTCAACGCCCAGGGAGGCTCGGCCCTGGGCGGCATCCCCCAGTTCGCCCAGTACCGTCTCGGCGGCTGGAACGGTATCCGCGGTTACAGACAGTTCTCGGACCTGGGCACAGGATCGTCCATGCTCATGGCCACGGCGGAGATTCGCACCCGTCTGCCCCTGCCCAAGAGCGACAATAAAGTCGTGAAAGCCATCGACGAGCACGTCAAGCTCGCCGGCTTCATCGATGTCGGCGGTGTGGGCGGAAACGGCGTCACCAACAGCCTCCTGGGTCGCGGCAGTATGGGCGGCGCCGTCGGCGTCGGGATCAGAATCAAGATGCCCATGCTCGGTCTCGTTCGTCTCGATTACGGTATCCCCTTTCTCCAGGCGGCCACCGGCAGCTTGATGCCGCGCCTGACCGTCGGATTTGGAGAGAAGTTTTAAATACGTTAGACAGACCCACAGGATAAGCCCGTGCTCAATGGTGTAAGATGAGCCCACTGGCGAGTATTGACGCGACTAGACAGACTACTAGAGCCACATAAGAAGACGGAGAAAAGCATGCTCAGCACCCGCAAATCCATCACTCTCGTAAGCGCCCTGGCCATTGCCGCTGGCGGAGCCGGTTTCATGAATGCGAACGCCCAGGCGCCCGACGCCAAGGCCAAACTCGGAATCGTCGACACGAGAGTGGTCTACGAGAAGTTCCCCAAGATCAAAGAGCTTCAAGACCAGGCTCAGAAAGAAGAAGAAAGAATCCACAAGCTCATCGAGCGCGGCAACAAAGAATATCAAGCCGCTCAAAAAGCCAACAAACCCAAAGCCGAGCTGAGCGCTCTCCAGAAGCGTCTCCAGGGAGAGATCAACAAAGAGCTCGAGAACTACCAGAAGAAGTTCATCGCCGAGCAGAAAGATATCCTCGATCAGTTCGACAATGCCGTTAAGGCCGAAGCCAAAAACAAGAACCTCGAAACGGTCCTCGATAAGAGCACGGTCCTCATGGGCGGTCTCGACATCACAGACGGCGTCGTCAGCAGACTTGCGGCAGCCACCAAACCCGCTGCGAGTGCAAAACCCACCGCCACAAAGTGATGGGCGGTACAGCAGGGACCATGGAATAAGCAAGATGACGGCGGTGCCAGAACGTGACACCGCCGTTCTTGATGTCTAAGAGAGTACGAGAGAGAGTCTGATGAAGCTTCCACAGCCAATGAGCGCAGGACAGATCGCCGCCGTGATCGGCGGTCAGGTTCAGGGAAACGCCGAGCACAAAGTCTCGGGCGTCGCCATCAATCCTTTTACCGCCACCACCAATGATGTCGCCCTGGCCACCGACCGGGCAGTGCTCAAGCGCCTGGAAGAGTGCAAAGCCGGAATTCTCATCACCCCCAACGACACCAGGAGCAAGAACGAGAATCAAGTTCTGGTCTGGGTGGAAAGACCGAAGCTGGCGATTCAGAAGATCTGCACTTTCCTGGCTCCGCCGCGCTTCCACCCCGAGCCCGGTATCCACAAGACAGCCGTGGTCGACCCCAGCGCCGAGGTAGCCGCAGATGCCGCCATCGGCCCCAATGTCGTCATCGGTCCGGGCTCCAGAGTCGGCTCGAAAACCATCGTCATGGCCAATACAGTGATCGGCGGTAAAGTGTCCATCGGCTCCGATTGCCTGATCCATCCGGGCTGCCTGATCGCAGACTACGTGATCATCGGCAATCGGGTGATTCTCCAGCAAGGCGCCAACCTCGGTGCCGACGGTTTCGGCTATGTCACCAGGACGATGTCCAACGCCGAGCATCTCTACAAAGGACGGCGCAGCGAGCTTATCGACCAGTCCAATCCTCATCTCAAGATTCCTCATATCGGCACGGTGATACTCGAAGACGACGTCGAGATAGGCGCCTGCTCCACCATCGACCGCGCCACCATAGGCGCCACCGTCATCGGCGCCGGCTCGAAAGTCGACAATCTCGTCCTCATTGCCCACAACTGTGTCTTCGGCAAAGAGACCATCGTAGTAGGGCATACCGCCGTGGGCGGCTCCTGCATGGTGGGCGACCGCACCATCATGGCCGGCGGCGTGCGCATCACCGATCATATGAATATAGGCAAGGACGCTATCATCGAAGGCGCTGCCGCAGTGATCAAAGACGTTCCCGAGGCTGAAATCCAGGTCGGTATCCCCGCCACTCCCGCCCGCGAGCAGCTGCGTCTGCAAAAGCTCTTCAGGAATCTCCCGGAACTGGTGGCGGAGACTCGTGCGCTCAAAGAGAGGGTCAAAGAGCTGGAGGAGCGCCTTCTCAACTCATCGGTAAAATGAAAAGCACCAGAAGCAAAACGGAGACTCTCGGCAAACCACTGGCCACCTATAACGGCCGGGGTCTGACCTCGCGCCGGGAAGTGACCGTCAATCTCTACAAGGGCGAGCCCGGTCAGGGAATTATTTTCATCGTCCCGGAGATCGAGCGCTTCGGTGTTCCCGGTGAGCCGCTCAAAGAAGGCGGTCGGGAATTTCTGCCCGCGACTCTCGAAAGCGTCATCAGCACAACCAGGAATACGGCCCTGGGCAAAGGTCGCAACCGCATCTGTTTCGTCGAGCACATTCTCTGCGCGGCGGCGCTCTGCGACGTCGAAGACATCTATATAGAAGTGCTGGGCTACGAAGTGCCGCTGGAAAACGGCAGCTGCGACTTCTGGATCGAGCTTTTCGAAAGCTGCGGTCTGAGACGCGATCCTCCCGAAGCCACCATCGAGCTCAAAGAGCCCATCACCATCACATCCGGCAGAAGAACCGTCATGGCGATTCCCGATGACAAATTTTCGGTGAGCTATATGATGGACTTCAATCACCCCAAAGTCGGTCGTATATGGCGAACCTGGAGCCCGCCCGAAGACATAGGCGAGCTTGCCCGAGCCCGCACCTTCGGATCCCTTGCCGAGCACATCCTTCTCGGATTCGAAGAGTTCGTGGTCAGCTATACGAAAGAAGACTTCACCATGGAGCTGCGCTTTCCGGATGAGCCGGTGCGGCATAAGATGCTCGATCTCATAGGCGACCTGATCCTCACCGGTGTCAATCCTCTCAAGATCAAAGCGAAATTCATCAGCATCCTGGGCGGTCACCAACTCGATGTCGAGCTCGCCCGCCGCCTCAAGGAAGTCCTGGAGTCCTGAGCACCACGGATAGAGAAAGCCGATTCGAAGCCGGTTACCGTTTCGGGGATCGCTACCGACTGGTCTCTCTCATCGGGCACGGTGGCATGGGTACCGTCTACCGGGTCTATGACGAGGTCCTCAACCGGGAAGCAGCCCTCAAGACCCTGAACGGCGATCTCTCTCAAGAATATATGGTCAATTTCCAGAGAGAAGCAAAAGTGGCAAGCACTCTGGATGACCGGCATATAGTCAAGATTCTGGATTTCGGAGTGGAGAATTCCCAGACACCCTATATGGTTATGGAGCTGATCGAGGGCGAGATCCTCAGAGAGCTGCTTACAAGACGCCGCCTCAAGACGGAAGAAGCCCTGGTGCTCCTGATCGAGATCTGTCAGGGTGTGGAAGCGGCTCATCATGCCGGTATCGTCCATCGCGATCTCAAACCTGCCAATGTCATAATCGAGCATCCCGATTCCGAGCAGGCTTCGGTAAAGCTCCTGGACTTCGGGATCGCCAAGGTGACCGCTCGAGATCAGGGGATCTCCACCCTGAGCAATGCCGGTGTCGTCGTGGGCAGTCCCTTTTATATGAGCCCGGAGCAGGCCAGGGCAGAGTCCATAGATCAGAGAACCGACATCTATTCGCTGGGCTGTATGGCCTTCGAGATGCTCACCGGCAAACGTCCTTTCGAAGGAGCCACTGCTTTCGATACCCTCAATCTTCATATCAATGAGAACGCCCCGCCTCTTTCCCAGGCGGATCCCGAAAGGAGCTATACGCCACAACTGGAGCAGACCATTGAAGCGGCCCTGGCAAAAGATCCGGAGGATCGCCTTCCCTCTATGGAGGCTCTCAGACAGAAGCTCATCGAATCTCTCGAGGCGGAGTCTCTGGCTGCCGTAGAGATCACCGGCGACAACTCACCGGTGAAAGGCAGCCCGGCAAGGAGCCCCGCCGCGGTCTGGCTCGGCGCCCTTGCCATCCTGGCACTTCTCACCGCCAGTGGTGCTTTCTTCCTGTTTCGCGCCCCTCCGGCAAGCGAGCCGGCGAAAGTCGCCACCATCGAAGAGCGTGGCGACGACACCGAGCTTCTGTCGGGTATGGCGGACGTCGAGAAGCACAATTCCTATCTCCAGGTGGAAGGCGAAAGGGCCGAGCAGACCATCGCCGAGCTGGCCACCACCGAGCATCAATACCGATCCCTGGCGGTCTTCAATGCCCGGATCACGCCTGCGATGATCGACAATCTCACCGTCGTCGGGCCCAGAAAGCTGGCTTTCACCAATTGCATACTGGACGACGAGATTCTGGAAAAGGTCTCGAAAATCAAGTCCATCGATCGATTCAGCCTGCTGGGCGCGACTGAAATTACCGAGAAGGGTCTGAAAGCTCTCGCCGACCTCCCGAAGCTCTATCTCTTGAGACTGGAGCGCTGCAATCTGGACAACGACAAAATCCGCGCCGTGCGCTATATGAAACATCTTGTTCGCCTGGAAATGGCGGACAACCGCAAAGTTACGGTCACCGGCATAAAGTCCATAGGCAAACGCCGCCAGACCCTGCTGATCTCCGCCCCGGGCTGCGCCTGCGCCACCCAGGTCGGCTATGCCGGCGAAGAGCTGGAGAAGGACTATAACATCAAGCTGGACGCCAGGGACACCGCCTTCTGACTCGCTCACTTCAAATACCTGTCAATGGGCTAAAATGCGCCTGGTCCCCGCACGAAAGAGGCACGCTTTGAAAAGACGCAGAATATGGCTTCTGGCAGCCAGCATCGCCATCCTCGCGGCATCCCCTTCCTCCGCTCTTGAAAAGAAGGTCTCCGGCACCGACTCGGAAGGCGTCGCCCTCACCGTCTATAACCAGAACTTCGGTCTGATCAAGGACATCCGCCAGGTGGAGCTGGATGAGGGCATAAACTTCCTGCGCTTTGGCGACGTGGCCGCCTCTATCGATCCCACCACCGTCAATTTCATGTCCCTGACGGCACCGAATAGCGTCGTTGTCAGGGAGCAGAACTATCAATACGATGTCATGGACCCCAGCACAATCCTCTCGAAGTCCGTGGGCAAATCCCTCACCGTCAGACGTTTCACCCAGGGTGGCAGCGCGGTTGAAACCACCGGTACTCTTCTCAATTCGCCGGTCGTCACCATTGTCGATACCAACGGCAATGCCTCGGTCAAACACAACGGTCTGGTGATGCGCACCGATAACGGTATCATCCTCAGCCCTCAGGGCGAGATGCAGATCAGCGAGCTTCCGGAAGGACTCGTCTCCAAGCCCAGCCTCGTCTGGAAACTCGAAGCCAGCAAAGCCGGTAATCACAAGACCGAGATCAGCTACCAGGCAAGCGGACTCAACTGGCACTGCGATTATGTGGCGGTGGCCAACGCCGACGACAGCAAGGCGGACCTGGCAAGCTGGGTGACCCTGGACAACAAGTCCGGCGCCACATACAAGAACGCTTCTCTCAAACTCATGGCCGGTGATGTTCATAAAATCCAGCCCGCCGCTCCCGGTGGCTATGCAATGGACATGGCTTCCTCTCGAGCCGAAAGCATGGAGAACCAGTTCACCGAGAAAGCCTTCGCCGAATACCATCTCTACAGCCTGGCGGGCAAGACCGACGTGCGGGACAACGAGACCAAGCAATTGAGCCTCTTCAACGCCAACAACGTGCCGGTGAAAAAGCTCTTCATATTCGAGCCGGAAAGCCCCAGCTATTACGGCGGCTATTCCACCGACAACCAGAAAAAGGTGAACGTCAAGCTCGAAGTGGCGAATACCAGAGAGAACAATCTGGGCATGGCGCTACCCAAAGGCAAAGTCCGGGTCTATAAGAAAGACGACGACGGCTCCCTGCAATTCGTCGGCGAGGACCTCATCGACCATACCCCCAGGGACGAGAAGATACGTCTGTATATAGGCGACGCTTTCGACCTGGTCGGCGAGCGCAAACAGCTCACCATGCAGAGAGTGAACGACCGCACCAACCGCATGTCCTACGAGATCAGCCTGCGCAATCACAAGGACAAGGACGCCACGATCACTGCCGTGGAGCATTCAGGCGGAGACTGGAAAATCAAGGAATCGAGCCATCAATACAAGAAGACCGACTCCCGGACCTTCGAGTTCGCTGTGAACGTCCCGAAAGGCGGCGAAACCAAGATCACCTATGAGATCGAAGTGAAATACTAGATTTCAGGTCGAAAGATCAGCGACGAAAAATCAACCTGGAGATGACCAGGGTGGCGGCGAGTAAGCCGGCGCCGGCGCCTATCTTTCCTGCCTGCCATTCCGGAGTGGTCACTTCATGACGCTCGGGAGGCTCGACTATCTGGACCTTGGGCACGACCTTGCTGCCGGCCAGGGTATTCACCACTTCTCTGACGCCGTCGATGGGAGCCTGGATAAGCCCGTGACCGAACGAATGAACCAGGGTCCCGGCCCAGCCGTTATTGGCAGCAGCGGTCTTTTCTTCACAATCCTCTGTCTTGTGCTCAGAGCATTCTTCGTTGCCTTCATGGTCTTCCGATTCGCTTACCGGTTCTGCGTCTACCACCGGGATGTCTTCATCTGACGTCATTGCGCGTTAACCTCTCGAAACTGACCTGTTTTCATTTTATTCCCGGCGCCGATGGCAAACCACATCCTTTACCCGGTTAATTTATTAGTCGCTTAACTTATAATGACAACATGACCCTGAGCATCTTCCTATTTACCGCCGCCCTGGTCATGGTCGTATGCGCCCTGTCAGTGGTCTTTTTCCGCTTTGTAATCCCGCTTCTCGAAAGCTCCAGGCAAGAGACCCCGGGCACAGTGGATGCCGAGCAGGTCTCCCGCTCATGGTCCGCCGAGACAGGCGATACGGCATTCCTGCTGGACTGGCGGCTCTGGTTCCTGAAAGCCGTGCCCCTCACAGCCCTGATTATTCTCGTCGCCATGGTCCCCTGCCTGAGCTACCTGGCCGATCGTGATCCCGAGTCCGCCGAGTATTTCCATAAACGGACCATGCTCATCCAGAGGCTACTTTCAGGCGACCGAAGCACAGACAGCACCGACACCCAGATCAAGCTCGCCTACCACTACGAGAAGAAAGGTCAGACAGAAGAGGCACTCAAAGAATTCCTGGTCGTCCTGGACCGCCTGAAAGCTCAACCGGACAGAGCCGAGCGTTCTTCATTAAAAAGCCTCTGCCTGAAAGACGAGAAGATTACAAAGGTCAGGGAACATGCGGTCAGACTCGCCCTGGAGCATGAGTATTTCCCGGTAGCGGCAGAGCTCTATCTCGATCAGGCTGCCCTCTATCTCCGGTACGAAACGCTTATCTCCTCCTGGGAAAGCGATTTCACCATCAAATACCTGCAGTCGATGTTCGAAGCCGGGGATCTTAGAAAGCTCGAAAAACAATACCGCGAGGCAGACAGGATCTACGAAGAGGCCCGACGAACAATAGAAGGAAGAAAGTCCTGGTCTGGCGACTGTCTCCTCAAGGTCGCTTCCAATTGCACTCCCGGGGATAGAGACGTGTTTGTGAAGGCATCTATCAAAGCCATGCGCAATCAGGAAAAATGTCGAAAGATCATGGGTCTGGAAACGTCATCATCACAAAGAGAAGCAGACGGCCTCGTGAAACTCTATATCTGGGACCGGCTCAAGCCGGAGATCGAGACGAGCTGGGGTTTTCTGGCGCCCCGCATGATCAACCACCCACCCTACAACGCCGTGGTGAAAGCCGAGGTCACCCCCGATGGCTGGGTAAAAACCATAGAGATGGCTGTGGGTACCATGGACAAACTAAACGACCATCGCTGTATCAGAGGTCTTTCTTTCAATCTCAAAAAGATCCATCTCGATAGCCTCAAAGAAATGAGCGAGTACAATATTCCAATCTATTTCACCGTCAGCTACGGCACCACCGGTGCTGCCATGGAAGTGACACCCTACCAGCTCGAGAGCCCTTATTCATATCTGGGACTGAGATAAGCAGTGAGCGATAAAACCGATAAAGCCGAGATCTGCCCACGGTGCCAGATGCCGCTGGCCATATCGAGTCCCGGCAGTATCACCCAGTGGATAGCCGTCTGCAAATGCCAGTCCCTCAGCCCCACAGGCGAATCCACGGCAAGCGAAGATTCACTGCCTATCTGCTCCACCTGCGGCAAGCGAATCTCAGCCGGACGCGCAGGCAGCTTCACCCAGTGGATCTTCCGGACCGACCTCTGTGCCTGCCAGGTGCCCGTAGAGATGAGACCCGCCGCTCCGGAAACGCTTGTGGATGCGGACGACACAATCACGGTCATCCCGGTTATGGAAGAAGAGCTTGACCCGGACGAGATCGAGGTCGAGACCGATCGATTTCCCCTGGAGCGCTACAAGCCTTTGCAGGTCCTTGGGAAGGGGGCCCTGGGGACGGTATACAAATGCCGGGACAGACAGCTCAATAAACTGGTGGCGGTGAAGATCCTCCAGCACCTTACCGGAGCGCAGCTCCGCCAGTTCCAGGCCGAGGCGAAGGAAATGAGCCGTCTCAATCATCCCGGCATAGTCTCGGTGATGGACTTCGGTGTGACCACCGGTGAGACTCCATATATGGTGATGGAGTATGTCGAGTCCCGGACCCTGGCGTCTCTTCTAGAAGAACGCGGACATCTGGAGCTTGCCGAGGTTTGCGAGATCTTTGCCCGGATCGCCGATGCTCTCGCCCACACCCACGAGAAAGGAATATTCCATCGAGATCTCAAACCCGGCAATATACTCCTCTCCGGCTCGGACATCCGGATCATCGACTTCACCGTCGCCATGCCGGGTCAGGGTGCCGAAAGCTTCGATCCGGCAGGAGTAGTCTGCACCCCGGCTTATATGGCCCCGGACCAGTTTGCCGGGCACGCCTTCGACGCCAGATCCGATATCTACAGCCTGGGCTGCATGCTTTTCGAGACCCTCACAGGCAGCCCGCCCTATCGGGGCGACACGCCCATAGAGGTGCTCTCTCAGCATGCCACTGCCCCGGTTCCGTCGCTTTTGCAGGCGCGGCCGGATCTAGACGAAGAGCCGGTAGAGCTGATGGAAGACATTATCCAGAGATGCCTGGCAAAAAATCCCGAGGAGCGTTTCGCCGACGTCGGCGAGCTGGCAGTGGCTCTCCATGAGCTGGCTCAAACTGTGACGGAAGGGATTCGGAAGCCGGATGCGAGAGTAACGAGTAAAGGCAGCTCACCATCCCCGGTGCTCAAGATCGTGGCGCTCTCGACTTTGGTAATCGCCCTGCTCACCGGCTCAGCAGTCTTCCTGATGCAAGGCGGCGAGATAAGCGAGCACAAGAAGAAAGCCCCGCCAGTCCGAAAGCCTCTCGACGGACTCGACGTGCGGGCCGACTGGTCTGCCGGAGACGAGATCTATTCCGTAGGCAACATCAGCAAAACCGGTCAGAAATTCATGCGCACCGGTCTGGGCGGCCTGGTAGCATACCGGGCTGCATCCGACGAGCTCACCGACGATGACCTCCGGGAGCTGGCGAAGAAAAACGATCTGAATGTCCTGAGCCTGGCGGGCTGCACCAGGATGACCGGGGAAGGGCTCTGTCTACTCGAAGGGAAGCCCCTCGTCCAGCTCGAGATCGAATGGGTTCATCTGAGCGACGAGGGTCTCGACTGTCTCACCAGTCTCAAATCGCTTCAGGTGCTCAATGCCTCTCATATCGAGATGACTCCCGAGTATATAGCCAGGCTCGAGGCTCTCCCTTCTCTCACGGTCCTTCATCTCGTCGCCTGCAATATGGACGCCGAGCGTGTCCGGGCGATCACAAAACTGAAATCTCTGAAAACAGTCACCCTCGATCACAACTGGAAATTGACAGTGGAGGATCTCAAACCGCTCAATCCGATGAAACTCAAAGTCTCGGCGGGAAGCTGTCCTGAGATCACCAGCATACTGAAGCTCAAAAAAGCCCTGCCGGACTGCCATATCGAAGCCGGAGAATACCCGAGCCTGGAATGATTGTCAGCTCGATGTCAGATCGAATGCTCTTTCTGCTGACAGAGCTTATACTGAATGATCTCTAAAAGCTCCTCCAGACTGTGGGGCTCGCTATTGCCGTCGAACGCGCCGCACTGGATATAGTGCCGATTGAGAAGCTCATCCCATTCCTGACCGCTCTGGTCGAAACGCGATTTGCCGAGCCAGTTCATCTTGATCTCCGCCATCGGATCGAGAGGTCGCATATCGTCCACCAGCACCCAGTACCTGGGAATGCTGAGATCCTGGAAATTATCCGGTCCGTAGATATGCTCGATATGGGTATCGAGATTGAGAGTGCTGAGAACCTTGGACTGGAATTTGGAATAGCCCAGAGTGAGACATTTCACCGAGTATTCCTGCTTGAGAAGCTCGAGAAAAGAAGAGGCGCTCGGCCGGGCCACGGTGCTGCATCTTCTCATGCGATACCAGAAAGGCACACCATGATCCGGCGCTCTCAGCTGGAACATCCGGTGAAGACGGGTATTGACCAGGGTGAGATCGACATCGACAAAAACAACTGTTTGATTATCGTTCATCAATGGTATTTAAGCAGACTTTCCCACCAGGAGCTCATCCACCACCAGCTGGGCAGCGCCGATCAGCCCGGCATTGCCGGCGAGCTCGGAGTGACGGACCTGGACATTCTCGCTGACCACAGGCAGACTGCGATCGGCAATCATATCCGAGAGCAATTGCAGATCCACCGAATCAGCCAGGCCACCTGTCAGGACGAAACAATCGGGATTGAGGATATGAGCGAGATTGACCATTCCGTGGCTGACATGCTCGTGCCAGCGGTGCACGATTTTCTGGGCCAGTAGATCGCCCTGGTTGGCAGCAGCGAAGATCGCATAGGTAGAGACCGAGCCGACACTCCGGGCAAGCGGTGACTGGCTCTCGGTAATACCGTCCAGCGTCTGGGCCGCAGTGGCGATGAGACCGCGACCGGAGCCATAGGCCTCCCAGCAGTCGAAGAGACCGCAGGTGCAGAGCCGCTCGTTATTGATCGAGATCCTGATATGGCCTATCTCCCCGGCAGCGAAACGGCTGCCTCTATAGAGCTTGCCGGACAGAATGATCCCGCCCCCTATACCGGTGCCGAGAGTGACCACCACCACACAGGTGAGACCGCGCAGGGCCTCGCTGCGAGACTCCCCATAAGCAGCAGCATTGGCATCATTTTCCACCAGGACCGGCAGGAGCACCCGGCTTTCGAGCACCGACTTGAGCCGGGTCCCGGCCCAGCCGGGAAGATTGCCGGTGGAGCCTATAACCTCCCCTGTATTGCAATCGACTATGCCGGCGGTGGCGACACCGATACCGGTGAGATCGATCTCTGTCTTGAATTGCTCCACCAGATCGCAGAGAGCCTGGATAATTCCCTCGGGATTGTCCGGGGTGGCGACCTGCCTGGTCTCGCCGATGAGCGCCCCGTTGCGCACGGCGCCGGCGCGGATCTTCGTGCCACCCAGGTCGATTCCAAGGGCAGGCATGGTAGATCGGGCCAGCTGGTCGATTTCCCGGGCCTGGCTCGCGCTACTGACACTGTCGCTCATCAGATTCCCCCGAGATTACCGTGGTCGGGGCTCTGCTTGAGCACCAGCTTGTTGAAGCCCACAGGCGATCCGTAGATGATGTCGAAGCCCAGGCGGTTGATCCCGGTGACCATCTCTCTGGAGAGCAATACTTTGAAGTCCTCGGGACCGATGGCTGCCATGACTCGCTTCGAATAGAAGAGCTTGTTCTGCAGGTTATAACCGAGACCGCCGCCCAGGGTCAGGTATTTGCTGACTTTCACGTCACCCTGGAAGTTGACCGAGCGGGATCCCTGGATGAACTGGTCGAAGACGAAAGGCGAATTGCCCCGAGCCATGGACTGAGCATAGCCGATCTGGAATCGAGCCCGATTGAGATAGATGTCGAAAACCGGGCTGACCTGGCCCAGGAGGCTGGCGTCCCCGGAGCTGTAGCCCCTGGCTGCCACACCGCCGAAGAGATAACTCTTGACTCCGAGCTTCTCGTCTCCGAGAGCGAAGAGGGGATGGGTACTGCCGGTGAGCTGAACTTGAGCCTTGAAAGCCGAATTCATCACCGTCGAGGTCTGGGTGCCTCCGAAAAGGCTGGCATAACCCGGGCTCAAGTTCACCAGCTGGGGATTATCCTGATACCAGCCGGCGGACGAGCGCAAGCCCACGAAACTCATATAAGGTACATTGGACCAGATACGCCGGTCCACCACCTCGGAAGCCACCCGGGCACGGCGGAAGCCGTAGAGACCGTCGTCCATGAAGCGGTTGATACCACCGGCGAATTGAGCGGTGTTATTGATGCGATAACGAAGGTCGGCTACCAGGAGCTTGTTCACCGAGCCGCCGGCGATGTTGGCCTGCAAACGCGGTGTATTGATACTGGCCTGACCGGAAAGACCGAGACCGCCGCTGCTGTTGCCGTTGAGATCGCGACCGCCGATCTGGATCATGGGCGACCAGGCGATGGTGCCTTTCTTGCCGAACAGACTGGTGAAACGCGGACCGATGTGGGTGCCGCCAATCTGGAGGTTGTTGCCGATGGAAGGGGCTACGGGAAGGATGACGTTATTGCCTTCCTTGGTGATGGTGGCGATCATCTTGCCTGTCGGAATGCCGAACTTGCCGATCATCATCTTGCCACCGAATACGGTGAGGTTGCCTTCTTCCTTGTATTTCTCGTAGACCATCTTGCGGGCCTTGAATTTCACCACTTGTTTGGCAGGCAGGTAAGCGCCGGGATTCTGCCGGTGCTGCATGGCTGTTTCCCAGTGGCTGATCGGTCCGTAAAAGGGGTTCTTGCCGAAATAGACAGGCTCCGGGAGCTTCAAGGTACCTTTCTTGAAAGCGAGACCTTCATTGGAGCCCTCTCCGGTGCGAGCGATGATGGTGGCACCGTTGATCTCGGTATCCGGGGAAGTGATCATATATTCGTCACTTCCCACCTTGAACTTGAAGGACTTGCCGGTGGTCACCTGGCCGTCCCGGATGATGGTGACATGACCGCGAGCGTCGATGGTCTCGTTCTTCTGATCGTAGAGGATCATATCGGCTTCGAGCTTGCTGTTCTGCCCGCCGATGATACAAACGGCGTTTCCTGTGCCGAGGAAAGTATTCTTCTCGCTGTCGTATTCGGTGTCGTCGGC